>NZ_JAPVZA010000012.1:0-85985 GCF_041432115.1 Streptococcus sp. 27098_8_12 | reverse complement strand
TTAGAGTTCCTTTTCTAGTTCATTTAGAAAGATGATTAAAAATTGATGGCGACTTTCTGCCATTTGTTTGGCAGTCTCCGTGTTCATTTCATCTTTTAAGAGAAGCAACTTGTCATGGAAATGTTGGACAGTATCAGTAAGGGACCTCCCTTTGTGGCCACCATAGGAAAAAGTTCGCGCAATTCCTACAGCTCCTATCGCATCTAGGCGGTCTGCATCCTGGACAATCTTGCCTTCTAAGGTTTCTGGATGTTTCCCACGATTTTTGCTGAAAGAAACAGCATTGATAACCCGACAAATCTGGTCAATTTGGTCTTGAGGAATACCGATCTCTTCTAGAAACATGCGAGCATTTGCATTATTCTCTGTTTGAAACAATTTATCATCATCAGCATCGTGAAGAAGGGCTGACAAGCCCACTATCTCCAGATCACATGGACCTTCTGCTTGTGCGATTCTCATCGCATTGGTATAGACTCGGAGGGTATGCTCTACATCATGGCCATCCGCTCGATCAGCAAATAAGATTTTAACATACTGCTTAGCAGCTTGGATTCGTTCTTCGATCATCGTTCTTGTCCTTTGTATTTCTTACTTCAATCAATCTCATTATATATCTTACGCGCCTTCTCCAGATCGTAATAGTGATCTAATTCTTCTTTAGTTTGTGTTGTATGGACTTGTCCATCCTTTGAAAGCTCAGCCGGAATCGTAGCATCTCTATAGAGATTTACACCCTTCTTCATAAAGAGTTCAAATACAGCAATACTTCTTGCATATTGATCCGCACTATTCTGGGGCTTTATTACTATGACTTTAGTATCTTTTTGTTTTAAGAGTTGATAGGCCTTGGAAGATTTCTTAAATTGCGTTTTTGAGAGATCCTTGGGATCAATCGAAAACCAATTTTTAAAAAAATTCAATTCTTCAATACTGCTCTTCTCACGATCAATTGGTACATTGAAATCTGGAATCGGTTTTCTTTGGTGATCATTCTCTAAGGTCTCATTTCTTTCCAGTTTACGAGTGTCTAGATTCAAGTACATCATTTTTCGAACTGAGTTATCTTTGGTACTGCGAATTTGTAAGGAAACCAACTCACGTCCATTCCATGAATACACTGAGCCTAATTCTGTAGGAATATAATCCGGATCAAATTGTTCAACAACTTTAAACAAATCAATCTCTTTCTCTTCTTTCAATCGTTCTCCATTAACCTTGTAGACACTAACAGTCCAATATTCATCCTTTTCTGGAGGAGTTGTACGATAGTAAAAATTTTCTCTAAATTTCACATTCATATGCAAAATATGCTTTGAACCGACTCTGACAGGATCAAAATAATAATAAGACCCATATTCCCTCATCAAGCGATCTTCCTTGGGATCCGTTGATTTCCAGTGAGTAATAATGCCCGCACCATCCGCAATCATCTCATAGTCATCAATTTTCGCTTTTCCACTATAATCCTGAAATTGCTTGTAATAACTCTCAGTTGAAAAACGGATATAAAGCCAAATCCCACCAATGAGCGAGAGCAAAACCAGTAAGGCTAGCATCATTTTTTTCTTTGTCATTTTCACGATTTAAACAGATCCTTTCTAGGAGATTTAATTTTCACTTTGTAATCCACCACTGGTGAAAAAAATAGTATATTACCAAAAAACATGAAGAGCGATAAAAATATCAACAAAGCTACATGAAGGATAAAGTTTGGAGCAATATTACTAAATATTGCACAAGATGAAAATACAACCAATCCAGCAAAAATAGTTGGAGCCATCATTGATAATAATCGATGCTTTCTATCATTTGTGACGAGGTATACCTTTATAGGGTGGTTGCTATTAACAATGTTAGGCATCGGTTTCCGAATGCTTATCCATATCCGAATCCCTATTACAAGGCTATATACTAGAAGCAAGATTCCCAGATTTAGCACATGCGAAGAAAAATAGAGATACTTTTCAATAGGAAAGGCTTTCGATAACAGCACGGCAGTTGTACCCATACCGAAAGCTGAAGCAAGACCTTTCTTCTGAGTATCCTTTTTATTGAGAACTTTAGAAAGATCCGAGGGAGCTAGAGTCTGCACTTCTTCCTTAGTTAAAGGATAGGCTCGATGAGGGATGAAGCTTAAAATCCATGGAAAGAAATAGCTAATGAGAAAGGGACGATCGGCATCGACTAAATAAGACTCACCATCCATTTGTAATATCCGGTAACGAAGATTGATTTTTGATAATTGTTCAATTTTTGCTTTTTTTAGCATGCAAAGTTCCTTTTAATTTTCTTTCTAAACAGATTTATCCTCATCCACTGCTTCCAGTCTCTCAAATTCAACACGCCCTTTCTCATATGCATATTCAAATAGAATACTACCTGACTCTATCCAAATACAAAGATAAGCCAACATGCCATTGATATAAAGAAAACAAGCTTCAGTTCCATCATGAGTATTCATATAGAATCCAAACACAATAAAAATTGGAATAAGAAAAACATAAGCATGAAATTGTCGTTGCTTCTTTACATTTCGAAAGACGATCTTATATTTTGGACGATTGGGTGTAAGGCGTCTAGCAATTTCCTTTCGAGATCTCCAGAGGATGAATCTATAAATGACAAAAGCTATCAGAAATGACATTAGAAATAACAAGATTTTTAAATAGAGATTCTGACTAATGCTATAATATCTAAAAATTCCAGCCCCTATTCTATATAGTACCGAACTAAGTGCAATTCCAATACCTACCGCTATCGAATGGCTACCTTCCGGAGCCATTTTAATCTTTTTGTCAAAGTTTCTATTTGAATCCTCTAACTCTATGATATCCAACTTGAACTCCTTAGGAGCAAATCCCCAATAGTAACGTTTAGATGTCATAGAATTTGAATCTAAAACATACCTTTTTCCATTCATTTCAAGGATGCCAAAATAATAGACATCCAAGGCTCTAAAATCAACTTCCATTTATTTTATTTCATCACTTTCTGAATTAATGGTATTTGCCAATTAAGTAACTTCTACGATATCACAAAACTTCTACTGTTCTTCTATTTTTTCAAGAACAATTTGACCTTGCTTGTAGGGATAAGCAATTGGGTAACTTCCTAGAGTAAACATGAAAAAGAATAAGGATACGATTCCATTGATTACCAAAAAAGCTCCTTCTGTTCCATTATTCAAACCAATAAAGAAAAGTAAACAACTGAAAATTGCTCCAACTAAAGGATATACTCCTCCGTTACTTTTCTTAATAGTTGTAAAGGTAACTGTGTATTTACGGCTGTTTTTAGGAATCCATTTATCAGCTTTTTTATGGGCCACCTTTAATGAAATCAGAATGGCAAAATAAGAAATCAGCATTGAAATTGCAAAGAGCAATAACTTTAATAACACTTGCTCACTAAGATTGTTTTGAATAAAAAGCAGCTTTAGAACATCATAACCAACTTTGACAATTGGTTGGACAATGATGGCTGCCATTGTCGTACTGACAGGTGTTGTAGGCTTAATTTCGAAATGATTGTTATTCTTTTCGATCTCCACCATATCCACTGTAATCGTATCTGTTTTAATTCCCCAGTAGTAACTCTTAGGACTCATTGTACTCGTATCCATGATATACTTTTTCGATTCTTGATCTATCTGGACAATCTGAAAACAGGTCATATTTGAATTTTTAAATTTTAGTTCCATTTGTTTACTCATTTTTATTTTTAATATTTTCAACGTAACTTTTTCTTTTCATAATATTTCTTACCCTTTCTACTCTGGATGATTAGCAGACCAAACCTGCAGTTCATCGTAGGATTTTATTTGTGTTTTCTCACCAGTCTTTGGATCCGTCGCATAGACCTCTAACACATCCTGCCCCTTTGGTGCAAACCAATGAAGAACTGTATCAAACCACTCTTTGGTTGAGTACTGTTTAGGTCTCATATATAAACGAGCTAAATTCTTTATATCCTTAGCCATTTCCGGATAGTCTTGTGCAAAATTTGTATTGGAAATATCTATCTTTTCACGATCTTCTTTTGAAAGTAAGGTATCAATATAACCAGCTGTGAATTTCAAATGGTACTTCTCTTGCATAGCTTGTCGAATGTTATTATATACATTCCCCTTTGACAATTCCTGCTCAGCGACAGAAAAAGTTGATTTCCCATAATCCTCAAAATTTTCAAGATCTTCAATTTTTTGATTCGAAATATCAACTATGATTTTTCTACTATCATTATTTCCAACTTTATACAAAGTTACCGGTATATAATCCTTGTTATCTGCATAATACTGATTGATATCGTATGCGCCTCGATACTCTTTTTTCCCTAATAATTGATATAGTTCTGTCTTTTTACTTGGGAAGCCAGCAGCATTCAAATCATAAGAAATAATATTAAAATACTCGTCTTTTGCAATTTTAGGTGAGCCATTTTTCTCTCTATCAATCATACTTTCATTGATCTGTTTTTGATGGACATCCAAAACCGAAATATAATCTTGACCAAATGCTATCCCACCTATCCCATCTTTTTGCGCAACAAATACAAATTTATTGTCATCAAAAACATGAATTGTTGGTTTCTTAGTTTTCGCATCTATATATTTCTGCTTAGTTTCTTGCTGACTCGTTTTTCCATGCTTTTGAACTTGCTTCCACATGTAGAAAGAGCCTATACTTACTAAAAGGACTAGCACTCCTACTACTTTCTTTTTCACTCGTTTCATTTCAACCTCCACGCTCCTAGTTAACTCCTACCATGATACCGAAATTTTGCGACTGGGGCAACTTCCTCACTAGTTGGAAATAGTTACAAGAAAAAAACCACCTCTCGGTGGTGTTTACTTTTTCTTTTGTGGAAAGAGGGGCAGACCAAGGGTCGCGATCTTCTCAGCGGGGATCTTCATGCCATCCTTGATCCATTTGGAGATGACAGAGACAATGGCTGAGCTCCAGAAGGAATTGAGGTAGCTACCAGCGCCATTCGAGGAGCTGCCATTTTGTTTTTCTAAAAAATCATAGACTGCCTTGGTCAAGAGCCGCTCGAAATTATAATCAATGGCTAGACTGATGATCTTGGCTTCTTTCTTGACTTCCTTAAAGAGGTAGACCCAAACTTGGTAGAGGTCTGTCTTGAGGTTGTAGCCATCTAAAGACTTGGTAATCTTTGCGATACTAGATTGAAAGATGGACTCTAGAATCTCTTCCTTGGAGTCATAATTACGGTAAAAAGCTGCTCGAGAGACACCTGCACGCTGAACCAGCTCAGAGATAGTGATCTTTTTCAGATCTTTTTTCTCCAACAATTGCAGGAGAGAGATTTCGATGGATTCTCGTGTAATCGCATTGTTTTCTTGGTTAAATCGTTTGAGATTTTCCAAGGACTTCTCGGATATTTTTCTTTCTGCCATAACATTTACTTTCTATCTGTCTCACCTGATGATATCTGCTTGGATAGCATTGCACTTCATGATATAATTGTAAAAGAAGACAAACTACTTGTCAATGTACATTTTTATACAATTATGAGGTATGAACTGATGAAATGGAAAATTATTGCGGATTCAGGCTGTGACTACCGCTCTTTGGACAACCTGGCACCAGATACGGAGTTTGTCAGTGTCCCACTGACCATCCAAGTGGGTGATACCATCTATACAGATGATGCCCAACTCAATATCGATCAGATGATGGGGGAGATGTATGCGACTGCGACTGCATCTAAGTCTGCCTGCCCAAGTCCGGATGATTATATGAAGTCTTTTGAAGGGGCGGATAATATCTTCGTTGTTACCATCACAGGGACACTTTCTGGTAGTTATAATAGTGCCGAGGTGGCCAAGAAAATTTATCTGGAAGAGCATCCGAATACCAATATTCACGTCATTAATAGCTTGTCAGCTGGGGGCGAGGTGGACCTAATCGTTCGCAAGCTTAATCAGTTGGTCACTGAAGGACTCGATTTTGATCAAGTGGTTGATGTGATCACTACTTATCAGTCTAAAACCAAATTGCTCTTTGTTTTGGCTAAGGTCGATAATCTGGTCAAAAATGGGCGTCTCAGCAAATTGATCGGAACGGTTGTCGGGCTCCTCAATATCCGTATGGTTGGGGAAGCTAGTAAGACGGGTACCCTCGAGTTGCTTCAAAAAGCACGGGGCCAAAAGAAAGCGATCAAGGCTGCTTTTGATGAATTAATCAAGGCAGGCTATAATGGCGGGCATATTACCATCGCCCACTGCAACAATGAAAAATTTATCGAGCAATTCTCTGAATTGGTTCGAGAAAAATTTGCCCGTGCAAAAATCGAAGTCCTTCCTACTTCTGGACTTTGTAGTTTCTATGCCGAAGAAGGCGGGCTCCTCATGGGCTATGAGATTTAAGTTACCACTAAAAAGAGGCTAGGACAAAAGTCCTAGCCTCTCAATTATTTTTGGATTGTCGAGCAAGGCGCAGTGGTTGAGTGGGCTTTACTATGCTGATTTCATCAGCTTTACAGCCCTACTCAACTGTGCGGAGATGGGACGACGAAATCGAATTCTAACGAATGACCGATTTCTGTCCTACTCTCTCTTTTTATTCTCCGATCTCTTGGTAGAGACTGCGGATTTTTTTGCGGTAGATGGTAGAACTGATCCCAGCTCCGATTAGCAGGATGACACTATAAAGGATCACAGCCAGCAGGGTGCTGACGGAATGATAGGTCCAAATGAAGCTAACAATGATCAAGAGAAACATCACAAAGATAAAGACAATCAAGAGGATAGACTGAAGAACTGCATTCCCACGATGACGGGTCATCAACTCTGTGATATTGGTCCAATTGGTGCTAAAGTTCTGAAAATCTTTGACATAGTCTCGGATGCAGATCGGAATGGTTGTTACGACCCAGATCAGCAACATGGCTAGGATGGCTAAGGGATGGACGCCAAAATAGAGACAAACGCCAACTAGAAGTATGACAGGAAGGATGGATTGCACCAGATAGAGCAACCAAAACTTCATGAAGAGATAGCGTTTGAAATCAATAGGGAGGGATCTCAAGTACTCAAAGTTTTCGCGCTCTAGCGAAATACCGATACTGGTTAAGCCTCCAAAACTATTGAAAACACCGATCAAGATGGCAACAAGGGTCAGTGGCACCAGATACTGGGGCGTCAGGTAAGGACTGAGGCCTCCTATATTTTTCGATGCTCCTGCTGCTCCACTGAGGAGGAAAATATAAGGCAGAATGCTCATCATCAAGAGGACTTGCACCATAAGGGTCCCATCGCTCAAGAGTCTGCGATGATACTGAATGACAAATTGTCTAAAGGAGTCTTTCTGACCCACATGGATGGCTTTCACGCGCTCTTTGACGGTTTGGTTGGTCGCAACTGCAAGGGCTGCATCATAGAACTGCGGGATCACGATTTTGCGAACCAGGCCAATCAAGACCAGAAGGACCAGGATCCATCCTAAGAGGCCTAGAATCGCTTCTCCATCAAAAGGATGGAGAATGAACTGATGAAAGGCCGTAAAAGGTGGAAATAGAATGGGAATATCTGCGCCACCCGACACTTCTACCCGATGGGTTTGGACTAGATTCAGATAGAGATAAGCTCCTAGACTCAGAAGAGAACCAATTCCGACCATGATGTTGGAGACCAGGGTCGTGTGTTTTTTGAAAAAGAGGGTCTTAGTGATCAGATGGGATAGGATGATCGTCGATAAAAAGAGAACGCCTAAGAGAATTAAGGCACAAAAGAGCCCTAGCAGGATCCCTAACGGATTGAAGCCGCCTGCTTGCACAGGCAGGATCAGAAAATAGCTGACCAAGGGAAGGATAGCCATGAGAAGGGTCAGGATGACCGAGATACTCTTTCCAGCAATGACTTCCGCATCTGAGAAAGCATAGGGCCGGTAAAACTGGAGGTCCTTGCTTTCATAAAAGACATTGTAAAAGCTCATAAAGCCTTGGGAAATGGTCATCAAGGAAAAGAGGGCGACCATATTGACAAAGAAGGCTGGTTGATGGACAAAATCATAGATGCTAAAGAGCAAGCCAAATATGAGGAAATAGACCAATCCTAAAAAGAGATAGTTGAGCACCGATTTGCGGGCAACATTGAGTTTGATGTCTGGTTTTTTGGCCTGTTTGGCACGTAATTTTGCGATCTGAGCGGGCTGACTGGCATAGATGATATTAACATTGACCAGCTGCCGGATGATCTTAAGACGCATGATCGCCACCTTCTTCCTTCCGACCCGCTAGACTGAGATAGATACTTTCCAGACTTTCTTCGGGATGTTGGCCCTTCAATTCCTCGATCGTCCCATAGAAAATGAGATTACCCTTTTTGAGAATGGCGATTTTATCACAGAGTTGTTCAGCAACCTCTAAGACGTGGGTAGAGAAAATAACCGTCTTGCCGCGATCCGCATGCTGGCGCATCATTTGTTTTAAATCGTAAGAAGCCTGTGGGTCCAAACCGGTCATCGGTTCGTCCAAGACCCAGATATCTGGATCTGACAAGAGGGCTGCAATGACGAAGACCTTCTGGCGCATCCCATGTGAAAAGGATTCAATCACTTCATAGCGGTGGCTCTGAAAATCAAAGATCCTAAGAAGCTCCTCTAAGCGTTGGTCACAGTCTTTCTGACTCATATCATAAGAGGTCGCAACCAACTCCCAGAATTCATTGGCTGTGAGACGCAAGAAAAGATCTGGCGAATCTGCCACATAACCGATCTTCTTTTTGATCGCCAGCCGATGGCTATAGAGGTCCTGACCATCCACTTCAATGGATCCAGTGGTTGGGGTGATGACACTGACCAAGCTCTTAATCGTCGTTGACTTTCCAGCTCCGTTATGGCCAATCAGTCCGACAATTTGCCCATCTTCGATGGTCAGATCCAAGTGGTTAAGGGCAATGTGCCCATCGTAATCTTTGGTAACTCCGTGAAATGTAATCATGTTAACTCCCTAATTGATCCTCGTTGGGACCGTTTTTCTTATTCTGTTGATAAGCGATCATCGAAATGGTAGAGCAATTCTAGCAGATAGTTTGGAATGGTCTCCAAGAAGTCTTCTTTGTAGACCCGCTCTCCTCGCTTATGCAATTCTTTACCCCATGGTCCTAGATTAACTGCTGGAACCTGAATGTGAGCAATTTTTTCCAGATCCAGATCATAGACCTGGGCTGGTGTGGCTAGGCTATCCAAGACGACTTGATAAGAGGCCACATCCTTTTCCAAGGCACAATAACTGGTGTCGTTAATCCCCATAAAGTATTCTTCGACTTTTAAGAGGTAACCTCTTGTGTCCAGATACTCGCGGTAATCAGTGATGAGGGACACAATATTGAAATCGGTATTGTCTAAAAAGCGGCAATTCATGGAAGGATAATATGGGGGCGCAAAACCGATGACCACCATAGGATCCTTATCTCCGAGAAACTCAAGGAGTCGCTGGATTTGCTGAATCGCAAGGCTCTGGTAGCTGGTCCCATTACGAAAATCTTGCTCCGCTTTTTTATTAGAAGCTTCTCTAAAGTCTTGGTAGCCCTCTAAGGCTTGGCAACGTTCCTCTAGTTCTTGATAGGTGATGACTCTTGGCCTTGCAATCATATGGTCTTGGCCTGCCTGATCCTGCAAGTGCTCGTACTTCTTGTAAAAGGCGTCCAAGGCCTCCTGACTAAGCTCATAAATCCGCTGTAGGAGCTCTTGGGGTGTTTTCTTCAAATGCAACACACTGAAATAACCAGCCGCATAGAGCACGGTCGATACATCGTACTGCTCCTTCAAATCTCTGAGATAGGACCAAGAAGGAAGAGGAGACGTTTCTCCCAAGGCCTGATCTGCCAGATCGGGATGAAGATCCAGCTGGCTTGCAATGGCTACTAAGAGGGACAAGGCATTGATCCCTTTAAGAGGTTCCTTCATATGGGACAAGACACCTTGCGCCACAACGACTGGCATTAGTTTACCGACTGTACCGATGTGAAGAACCTTTTCTTTTCCTAATTCTGATTCAAAGGGCTCTGAATCCACTGCTAATACATAATCCAGATCAAAGGTTTCCTGTAAATCAGTGAGGAGGCCCAAGGCTCCCCGCATCCCACGGGAATAGGATTCCTCATCTCCAACAGAGAGATAGAGCAGGTTGACCTGACCTCCTGAGGGATCCGCCGCATAGGATTCTAGAACCCCTAATTGAAGGGCCAAAGCTGCTTTCATATCGCAAGACCCTCTGCCAAATTTCCACTCCCCAGAAGCTAAATCTTCCTGCATATCGGGTCGCCTATCCAATGTTTTCAAGGCTGCTGCTACTTTATCAGAATCGAGCGCGATTTCTGACAAATGTCCATAGTCTTCAAGATCGACTGTATCATGGTGGTGAAACAGGATAAGAGTTTTTTTCTTGCCTTTATCGACCAAGGCCCAATTGACCGACCGATGCAAGTGATCCTGTGGCACCTGATAGCGCCCAAAGTGGTCCGGATGTTCCTTAAAATAGGGAATCTGGGCAAGCCGTTGATCCAGGTAGGTTTCGATTCCTTGTTCGGTCTCAGTATTGGTGAAGCTTGGGATTGCCAAGGCTTGGGTAAAAATCGTTTCGATGCTCTCTCTATTGGTGGTTTTCACTTTCAAACCAATCCTCCTTTGATATGATCAAACTATAAAATGAATAGAAATATATGTACCAGACTGATATTTCTACGTAAATAAAATGCTACTTTTTATATTCTCACTTCATTTCTTTCATGTATGCGATTTCTTTTCTAGAAAGGGCTTGCTTCCAGCGCAAACGTTTGTCGCATCCAACTATTTTTGGTAAAATAGGGACATTCACATGAAAGAAGAAATAAAAATGGAAAATCAAACCTTAATGCAATATTTTGAGTGGTATTTGCCCGCTGATGGGAACCACTGGTCGCGTCTTGCTGAAGATGCGCAACACTTAGCAGACTTGGGTATTCGCAAGGTCTGGATGCCGCCTGCCTTTAAAGCTACTTCTAACAATGACGTTGGGTACGGAGTCTATGACCTCTTTGATTTGGGCGAGTTCGATCAAAAAGGAACAGTTCGTACCAAATACGGTTTCAAAGACGATTATCTTCAAGCCATTCAAGCCCTCAAAGATGCAGGGATTCAACCAATGGCCGATGTCGTTCTCAACCATAAAGCTGCTGCCGATGGCTTAGAGGAATTCGAGGTCGTTGAGGTGGATCCAATGGATCGAAACAAGGTCCTCACTGAGCCCTTCACCATTCAAGGATGGACCAAATTCACCTTTGATGGCCGAAATGGCGCCTATAATGACTTCCACTGGCATTGGTACCATTTCACCGGTACGGACTACGATGCTTCACGTAATAAAAGTGGGATCTACCAAATCCAAGGGGACAACAAAGGTTGGGCTCATGGAGATCTGGTTGACAAGGAAAACGGAAACTACGATTACCTCATGTATGCCGATATCGATTTCAAACATCCAGAGGTTGTAGAAAATCTCGACCAATGGGCTGAATGGTTTATCGAAACAACAGGGGTTGAGGGCTTCCGTCTAGATGCAGTCAAGCACATTGACTCCTTCTTTATGAAGAATTTCATCCACAATATCACCAAAAAATATGGAGAAGATTTCTACGTCTTTGGCGAATTTTGGAATGGGGACACAGAAACCAACGATGAGTACTTAGAAAGCATTGACTACTTGTATGACTTGATCGATGTGGCCCTCCACCAAAATCTCTTCCGAGCTAGTCAAGAAGGTGAAAATTTCGACCTGCGAACTATTTTTAACGGAACACTAGCACAGAATCATCCTGAAGAAGCCGTAACCTTTGTGGACAACCATGATACCCAACGAGGGCAAGCCTTGGAATCTACCATTGAAGAATGGTTTAAGCCTGCAGCCTATGCCTTGATCTTACTTCGTGAAGCTGGTTTGCCTTGTGTCTTCTATGGAGACTACTACGGGATCGAGGGCAAATTTGCGCAAGAAAGTTTCCAAGAGGTCCTCGATCGCCTCTTATGGGTTCGTAAAGATCTGGCCTATGGGGAACAAACGGACTACTTCGATGATCCTAATTGCATCGGTTGGACACGTTCAGGTACAGAAGAATCAGCACCAATCGCCTGCTTAGTTTCGAATAACCAAGCTGCTACAAAAGTCATGGAGATCGGCTCATCCTACGCAGGTCTCACCTACTATGATATCTTAGAAAATTGTAGCGAAACTGTCCAAGTTCAAGAAGACGGTACTGCCGAATTCCCAGTGGCAGAGCGCTCTGTCAGCGTCTGGGTAGCCCAAGATACAGAGGGCCAATAACCAATAAATGTAATTTTCTCCTAGGATCTATATGTTCCTAGGAGAATTTTTTCTGTAAAAATTTTATAGGAAACACAGCTTCATTTTAGCATTATAAGAAAGCGCTGTCAATGGGTATCACGCCTATTTGAAAGAAATAAAGAGTATCAAAAAAAAGCTGGAAAAAATTATCCAGCCTTCGATGTTTGATAGAAATAACTGTATGACGCAGTGGTTGATTGGTATCTTCGTTCGCTTATTAAGCTCCGAAGATACCTAATGAGGGAAACAAAGTTTCCTTTATCCACAACCTTCAACAGTCTCCCAGACTGTTGAAGCTATACGGGGGTGGGAAAATTGAAAAGGTTTGGGGAACCTTTTCAACTTTTTTTATTTTACGGAGTTCTTTCCCACTCCCTTCTTTTTAACTCAATTCTGCAATGATTTCTTTCAATTGGGCTTTCGTATGAACTCCAGCCACTTGTTTGACAACTTGTCCATCTTTTTTAAAGAGAAGAGTTGGAATCGACATGATACCGAATTGACGCGCTGTATTTGGATTTTCATCGACATCCATCTTACAGATTTTCAAATCATCTTCATGTACTTCTTCTGCCAACTGATCCAAGATTGGAGCTTGCATGCGGCATGGACCGCACCAAGTTGCCCAAAAGTCAATCAAGACAAGGCCTTGGCTGGTTTCTTGTTCAAAAGTTGCATCTGTGATTATGTGTGCCATATTTCCTCCTTTTTCAGTAGTGACTACTGATTCTGCATTTCTACTTTTATTTTACACTAAAAGATGCCATTTTAGAAATATTTGCTACGGGGAGTCCTTAGGCATCTTCTCTCTTTTTGCGCCAAAAGATGAGGCTAGAAGCTGTTAGGCTAATCACCCCTAAGAGACCCAGAGAATGGTCTTTGCTCCCTGTTTGAGGAAGCGTATGATCTGCTTTCTCCCCTCCCACTACAAGAGTTGCAGCTTGAGGATCTTCTGCCAATCCTTGTGAAACAAATTGAGGTCCATAAGATACAGCTAGTGTATGAAGAGAGTGCTCTTGTCTTGCTGATCCTATTTGCATCTGCTCTGCTTTTTCAGGAAGAGTTTGGCTTGGTTGGACAAAGGATTCTGGGCTTGGAAGCCTATATTCTTCCTTGTAGTGCACTTCTGGAGCGACTAGAGCAGCACCTTCAACTTCTGGTAAATTCGCATAGTCTGTATCTGTTGCACTTGGTACATAAGCTGCCTTTTGGGCGCGGGTCTTTTCAACAATTGGAATCGCCGCCTGGATAGAATCTGTCTTAAAGGTCACTTCATATGGATGCTCCACCGTTAAATCAGATGGGTCATAGGTGTTGAAAACAAGTGCTAACTTGTGACCTTTCTTAACCGTATAGAGATTTGGTTGGAGATAGACCGTATAATCGTGGTATTCTCCAACTTTTGGCTCAATGCTAGCGCGTGAGCTTGCTGAATCGTAGCCAGACTCAGGGTTCGCAAGGTTGATCCAGCCTTTTGCAATCACCTTGTACTTGGTCTTGATGGTTTCGTATTCGGCAACAGATAGGTTGCTTAAATTGCTTCCCATCCAGAAACCGTCTGCTGTTTTATCTTGCTTGACGCTACCATTTCCTACCACGTCAAAGTCCTCATCTGCCACGTCTACTAAGAGGGCGTTAATTTGGAAATTCTTTCCTTGACCCTTGGCCAGAGCTGCCTTGAAATGGACAGGGATGTGGCCCTTGATCGTAGTGTCCTCAGTAACATCAGAAACGAAGGTTAGATTGGCCTTAGAGGAGGCTTTGCTGACTGTTTCATTACGTTTAGCGATCTCAACACCTGCAGCCGCATAATCACTAGAAATGGTTTCTTCTAGACGTTTCGAGCTTGCATGTAAGAAGAGACGTTGACTGCTCTTCCAGTTATCATAGCTGGTCCACTTGCTTGGATCATAGTTGTTTTGAGCTAGGACCGCTGGCAAGCTTTCGACGTGATTGTCCACTCCGTAGAGGTAATGGGTCAGCCAGGTATTGAGCAGGTCATAGAAGTCCTGACCATTGGCGGTGATGCCGTATCCCCGTGACATAGCTGCTGGATAGACGTGATCTCCTTGGTGAAGATAAAGCTTGACATCTTGTCCTGCTTTCTTGAGGGCATCGTACATGAGTTCAAAGTGTTTGGTCTTGACATTGTCATCATTCAAGCCATGGACGATCAGGGCACTGGTCTTGAGATTTTCTGGATGAAGGGTATAATCCCGCTCCTTCCAGACATCGCTGTAGTTACGATCATGGGCGTACTGGTCCTTGTTCAGTTGGTTGATGTAGTTGGAATAGTTTTGCCAAATCCCTGCCCAGTCGTCTTGGTCCAGCATCCGCGTGCTAACGTAGAGGGAGAGCCATGAAAGATCACTATAAGGCGCATTGCCAAACTGGGTTCCTTGGCTATTGAAATAATCATACCAAGAGGCAATCCCTGCTGCTGGAACGATGGTCTTTAGGCCTTCTACGCCTGTCGCTGCCACACCAAAGGTCGTGGTTCCAGCCCAGGAGAGACCTGTCATAGCGACATTGCCTGTTGCCCAGTCGGCCTTGATTTCGACATTGCTGGTCTTATCGGTGTAGGCCTTGCGTTTGCCATTAACCCATTCGATGATATTCTTGAAGGCATTGATTTCGAGATCAGACCCCGTCGTGTTAAATCCTTCTGATCCCTTGGTACCAAGTCCGGCGCTAGAGATAAAGGCATAGCCTCTGACCAAGAAATAGTCGTACCAGTTCAGATCTTCGTAGTCATAGATATACTCGTAGGGACTGTAGTAATACCAATCCGATGCCTTGGCTTTTTTGGCTGCTTCTACTGTTGTTTCACTGCTTACTGGCTGTCTCTTTGCAGGTTGGCTGTGCAGTTTCTTCATGTCATAGCTACCGTCCGTTGGAAGCCCCAAACTTTCGAGGGTCACGTAGTTTTCATCAAGCGTCCCCGCTACGTAAGGGCGCGCTTCCAGAATAGTGGCTGCCTTAAAATCACCTTGCGCGACTGCTCTTGGCAACTGCACAATGGCTTTGACCAAGTCTGGCTTGCCGTCGGCATCGGTGTCGTAGTCCGTTTCAACATAGACTGGGAAGCGGACAATTTGGCTGTCCTCATATTTGTAGTCTTCATCAGCTTTTTCTCCCGTTGTATAAGAGAAAATAGGCTGGGCCCGACCATTTAGAAAGAGAGGGCTTTTCTTTTCAGATCGATAAGCATCATAGAGTTTCTTAGCTGTCTCATACATCTTGGTCAACTCTGGCTGACTGACCTTGCGGGTCAGATCTTCTGATTTTTCAATCAAGCCCAAACTCTTGGCAAAGCGTTCCCGATCTGCTTGGCTTTGGCCCAATTGGCTTGGATCCGTTGCTGCCCATTGAAGCAAGCCATTAACAGCATCTTGCACTGTCAACTCTTTAGAGGTCTGATCCGCTGCAAGGGTCGAACCTGTGACCTTTGCCAAATCCTGACTTGTTGCCGGTGCCTCTGAAGTAGGAGTGTATTGAGGTGCAGCTTCCCTGTTTGTTGCTGCTGGAGTTGCTACTGGAACAGTAGGCTCACTTTGTCTTGAGTGTTCTTCTGTAGCAGGGGCTACTTGATTGACACCTGCCACCCGATCCAGCGATGCCTCACTTGTGCTTGCGCTTTCTTCACTAGAGCTAGTACTTGTGTCACGTGCTGTCGGTGTTGCTTCAGTAGATGGAGCATGGACCACTTCTGTCGATGGTGCTAACTCTTCTGTCTGCTCATCTGCTGCTGCTACTTGGTGCAAAACCATTGGCGCGATCAGTAAGCTCGATGCGACAATGGAAACCATTGTTTTCTTTTTCATGTCAGTCTCCTAACTTTTTGTAATCAACACTCCCATTATACTATGTAAGCGTTTTAATATCAAACAGATATTCATCTGATCCACAAAAAAACCGAGGCATCAGCCTCGGTTATCGCTCCTTATTTAACGTGTTTCTTAAGATCTTCTTGTGCTTTTTTATTTGACTCTGCTTGTTCTTTTTGCCATTTTTCAAGGGCTTTGTTGTAATCAGCACTTGTCACAGCTTTGTCTTGGAGTTTCATTCCTTTGTAGATCACGTGGTCTTTTCCTTTACCACCAGTCCATGCAAATGGAGCTGAGAATGGTTCGATACGTGTCAAGAATGGACGTCCAGTTGATGAAGAAGTTGGCATAACAAGGGCGCTATCAGTCAACCAAGCTTGCGCAGCCGCATATTTTTCATAGCGTTTGTTGACGTCTTGTGTTTCTGCACCAGCATCTTTGATCATCTTTTCAAAGTCGTACAGACCAACTTTTTTAGCTGCTTCATTGTTTTCACTTGGGTCAAATCCAAGGAAAGTCTTAGTATTTTCACCAGATGAAGCTTTCAAGATATCCATGTAAGTTGATGGGTCTTGGTAGTCAGGGCTCCATCCAACATTATCAGAGAGATCCCAGTCTTCGCCAGCCGCATTTGGCGCAAAGAGGGTCACATTTTGAAGGTCTTCTTTCGAAAGCATTTGGATATCGATGACGACATTTTCTTTACCAAGCGCTTCTTCAACTGATTGTTTGAAAGATTGCACCCGTTGAACTCTTGATGGAGTCGTTTGGTCCACAGGCATATCGATGTGAATTGGGAATTTCACACCTTCTGCTTCCAAGGCCGTCTTCGCTTTTGCAAACTCTTCCTTCGCTTTCTTCGCATCGAAGAGACCGTTTTGACCATCATCTAGTTTAGTAGATTTCCACTCATCTCCATAGGTATCCAATTGTGTTTTCACCATTTCACCGAAGGTCTTGCCATCAGCTTGGACAAATGTTGGTGGAATGTAGAGGTTACGGATGATCTTACTTGCTCCGTCTTTTCCGTTCAATTGAGCAGCATAAGCTTCACGGTTGAAGGCAAAGCTGATCGCTTGACGGAAGTCCTTGTTCAAGAGGGCTTTCTTAGTAGATTGTTTTTCTTCATCGGTCTTCTTAGCAGTGTGTTTGTAAGATTGACGGTCGATGTTGGTACCAATGACGTAAGAAGCGGCGTCTTGAGGAGTGTAGGTGATTTCGTCTTTAAATTCTTTGGCTTGCTCTGAGTAACCAGATCCAGTTGGGAAGAGTTTTGCCAAGCTAAGAGCATTTTCACCGAATGATTTCGCCAATTTACTTTGGTCTTGTCCATCGTAGAATTCCAATTTTACATCTGAGATGTAGACCTTGTCTTTATCCCAGTAGTTTTCATTCTTGGTCATTTCGATAGAAGATTTTGAAGTAAAGCTCTTCAAGATGTAAGGACCATTGTAAAGAAGAGAGCTAGTATCACTTGCTTGAGCGAATTTATCCCCTTTTGATTTCACGAATTTTTCGTTGACAGGGAAAGTGATCCCAAGAGTCAATTTAGAGTTCCAGTAAGATTCTGGTTGGTTCAAAGTGATTTGAAGGGTATGATCATCAACTGCTTTTACTCCTACAGCTGAGAAATCTTTATTTTTACCACTAACGTAGTCATTCAAGCCTTTGATAGAATCTTGGATGATGTAGAGCATTTCTGATTTGTTATCAGCCGCATATTTGATCCCTGTGACGAAATCTTTAGCTGTTACATCCGCATACTCTTCGCCTTCTGAATCATACCATTTAGCATCATCACGAAGTTTATAAGTATAAGTCAAGCCATCTTGCGAAACTGTCCAATCTTTTGCAAGAGATGGAATCAAGTTCCCGTATTTATCATTTTCAAACAAACCATCAATCAAGTTTCCAGTGATATCGTGGGTTGCTGCTTTACCAGATGTGATATAGTTTAGGTTTTCTGGCTCAGTCTCATAGACATATGAGAATTTTTGGCCGTTGCTTGAGCTAGATGATTTAGAACCTCCAGAACAAGCTGCTAGGATACCTGCTGAAAGGAGGGCAACTCCCGCAAGTGCAATGACATTTCTTTTTTTCATGTAAAACTCCTTAAGAAATTTTAAGTTTATTTTAAGATTATACCACAAAGATTTTCAGAAGAAAAGGAATTTTCAGAAAATTTTAGTCTTTTAAAAAACTACTCCGGAGAGTAGTTCTGAATAGAATCAAATCCTTTTAAAATCAAGTGACATAGCGATTTATAATAATTGAAATAATTGATTTTAGACCCAAACAAAAGTATAACGAAACTTTCCGCTGTGAGATAGGTGCCTGAAACACATTTGTTTCAGGCACTCGGGAGTTTTGAAACTTTAGGTTCAAAACTAAGTCATGGAACTTCGTAGAAGTTCGCTGACGTCCGTACTCACCTAAGGAAAGTTTCTAAAACAACTCTCTCTTCAGTCTAAACCACTACGTAATATAGTTGTTATTTTTAATCTACTAATTCGCTCTTGAGGTAGGCATCGACCATGCGCTCTGTTGCGACTACAGAATCCAAGTGGGTCCGCTCATATGAGTGGCTAGATTCGATCCCTGCCCCGAGAAGAGCGTGTTTCACTTCTGCTCCTGCGCTCATGGCTGCAGAGGCATCTGATCCATAGAAAGGATAGATGTCCAACTTATAAGGGATTTCTTGGGCTTTTGCCAAGGCTACCAAATGCTGACGGAACTCGTAGTGATACGGTCCTGAAGCGTCTTTGACACAGATGGATACCGTGTATTCATCCGTCGCTTGGTCGTCTCCCATAGCTCCCATGTCCACTGCCAAGTATTCGACTACTTCAGCCGGAATACTTGAATTAGCCCCATGCCCCACTTCTTCAAAGACTGAAAAGGCAAAGGTGGTCGTTACTGGCAATTGGATCTTCTCTTCCTTGTACACGCGCAGAAGATTCAAGAGAATCGCCGCACTCACCTTGTCATCTAAGTGGCGAGATTTGATAAAGCCAGTATCTGTCACAATGGTCCGGGGATCAAAGCTGACAAAGTCACCCACTTCAATGCCAAGGGCACGGGTTTCTTTTTCATTGGTCACTTTTTCATCCAGACGGACTTCCATATTGTCCTGAGTCCGCTCGACAGTTCCCGCATCCTTGTAGACGTGGCAAGAAGTCTGATGGACCAAAATTGTCCCCGAATGGGTCTTTCCTGTATTGGCTACATGGACTGTACAATTTTCCCCTTCAATCATATTCCAAGGGAAACCACCGATACGGTCTAGCTTGAGGCGGCCATCTGCTTTCACCGCGCGGACAATAGCTCCCAAGGTATCCACATGGGCTGTGACATAGCGTTGCTTGTCTGTGATCACACCAGGCACGGTCACATTCACCCCACCCTTAGCAGTCCGAGTTACTTCGTACCCAAAGCCTTCAATGGTTTTGACCAAGTAGTCTGCGATCTCACGTGTATAACCGGTCGGGGAAGGAATGGCTGTCAATTCCTGCAAATAAGTCACTGTCTGATTCATAATGCCTCCAAATGTGTTTTTCTTTATTCTAGCATGAAATAGGTGGAATAGCTAGAGGAGAGGTTACAGGTTGGAGTTTTTCAACTCTTCCCGTATTTGCATTAGGAGAAAGCCAGAGTTCTATTTATATTTTCAACACATTTTGGGAGAGATTCATTTAGTGCACCTAAAATAAAAAAAGAAACTTGTCCACAACTAACGGTGTCTAAACAAGTTCCACGCAGGCTATTTCAATGGTGATACATAATTATCAGGATAAAATATGATGTAATTTTTGACAATATCTGTTAGACTATCTTCAGTTATGTTTCTCCACTTATGGAGATAGAAGGTTTCAGACTTGAGAACAGAGTGAAACCATTCGATACAGCCATTATCTGCTATTTCGCCTCTTTTCTGAGAATTCTTACACTCCTGTTTCCAGCGATAAAGGTGGAGCGTTTGACGCCGAAACATTCTAAAATAATCGATACAGGGCACGTTTTCTTATACTCTTCTACTAGCTTGATAAGACTTACTTTGTCGATTCTCTTATCAAGTTCTGATACTTTTTTAGTAATTCTACCTGCAAACGTAACTGTTCCACTTCAGATAACTGTTTCATCCCATTACCATAAGTATATTGTTTCCCCACGGGTTGTTGGAAACGGTACAATTCATCATTCTGATACCATCGCTACCAGGTCTTGGCCTGACTAGCATTTTTGATGCTGAGGGTATCCATGATAACTTTATTTGATTTGCCTGCCTTCTTCATTTCGATACAGGCTAGCTTAGTTTCTACTGAATATGCTTTTTGACCATAACAAAACACCCCTGTTTCTAGTTTACCAGAATTCAACAGGAGTGTTTTCTTGTGTCTCATTTTATGGGTGCAGTGCCGACCCTAGGGATTCTTTCGTTCTCATATATACGTCATTAGTATAGGCTAATTTGATTTAAATTCCAAGAGAAATAACATTTTACATAAAAATCAGTGGGTATTTTACAATTTTTGCATATAATAGAGCTAAAAAACAATTGGTTTTAAGAATTCTTATCTGAAACATTCGGAAATTCCCCTTAACCGTAGCGGAAAGTTGTTTTCTTCTCCTATTTATAATAGACTATCACTAACATTAGATGAAAAGGTGACTCTATGACTATAAATCAACTGCTTCAAAAGCTGGAGCCTACTAGCCCTATCCTTCAAGCTAACTTTGGAATTGAACGCGAAAGTCTTCGTGTCGATAGACAGGGAAAATTAGCACATACGCCTCACCCTTCATGGCTAGGAGCTCGAAGTTTCCACCCTTATATTCAAACAGATTTTTGTGAGTTTCAGATGGAACTCATCACACCAGTTGCTAAATCTACCACTGAGGCTCGTCGATTTCTTGGAGCCATTACCGATGTAGCTGGACGTTCCATCAGTAAAGATGAACTTCTCTGGCCCTTGTCCATGCCTCCTCGTATCAACGCCCAAGAAATCCAAGTTGCCCAACTGGAAAATGAATTTGAACGCTATTATCGTAACTACCTGGCCGAAAAATACGGAACTAAACTACAAGCTATCTCAGGTATCCACTATAATATGGAACTAGGGAAAGATTTGGTTGAGGCCCTATTCCAAGAAAGTAATCAGACCGATATAATTGCCTTCAAAAACGCCCTCTATCTTAAGCTGGCTCAAAACTACTTGCGCTACCGTTGGGTGATTACCTATCTTTTTGGGGCTGCACCTGTTGCTGAGCAAGGCTTCTTCGACCAAGAAGTGCCTGAACTCGTGCGTTCCTTCCGAAACAGCGACCATGGTTATGTCAATAAGGAAGAAATACAAGTATCTTTTGCAAGCCTAGAAGACTATGTCTCTGCCATCGAAAACTATATCGAACAAGGTGATTTGATTGCGGAAAAGGAATTTTACTCGGCTGTTCGTTTCCGTGGACAAAAGGTTAATCGCTCCTTCCTTGACAAGGGAATCACCTACCTGGAATTCCGTAACTTCGACCTCAACCCCTTTGAGCGTATCGGTATTAGCCAAACTACCATGGATACCGTACACCTACTCCTTCTAGCCTTCCTCTGGCTGGATGCCCCTGAAAATGTTGATCAGGCTCTGGCTCAAGGTCACGCGCTGAATGAAAAAATTGCCCTCTCTCATCCTTTAGAACCTCTACCTTCTGAAGCTGAAACTCAGAACATTACGACAGCTCTAGACCAACTGGTGCAACATTTTGGGCTTGGTGACTATCATCAAGGTCTGGTCAAACAAGTTAAAGATGCCTTTGCAGATTCCAGTCAGACACTAGCTGCTCAACTTCTTCCTCATATCAAAGACAAGTCCCTTTCTGACTTTGCCCTTGACAAGGCGCTTGCCTATCATGATTACGACTGGACTGCCCACTATGCCCTTAAGGGTTATGAGGAGATGGAACTTTCTACCCAGATGCTGCTCTTTGATGCCATTCAAAAAGGGCTTCATTTTGAAATCCTAGATGAGCAGGATCAATTCCTTAAACTCTGGCATAAAGATCATGTTGAGTACGTCAAAAATGGTAACATGACCTCAAAAGACAACTATGTAGTTCCTCTTGCCATGGCTAATAAAACCGTGACCAAAAAAATCCTGGCTGATGCTGGCTTCCCTGTCCCTGCCGGCGACGAATTTACCAGTCTAGAACAAGGTCTAGCCTACTATCCTCTTATCAAGGGCAAGCAAATTGTGGTTAAACCAAAATCAACCAACTTCGGTCTGGGCATTTCCATTTTCCAAGAGCCTGCCAGCCTTGATAACTATAAGAAAGCTCTCGAGATTGCCTTTGCAGAAGATACAGCTGTTCTTGTTGAAGAATTTATCCCAGGAACCGAATACCGTTTCTTCATTCTGGACGGGCGTTGTGAGTCTGTCCTCCTTCGTGTCGCTGCTAATGTTGTCGGTGATGGCAAACACACCATTCGTGAATTAGTCGCTCAGAAAAATGCCAATCCATTGCGAGGCCGTGACCACCGCTCACCTCTGGAAATCATTAAGCTAGGAGACATCGAACAATTGATGTTGACTCAGCAAGGTTATGCACCTGATGATATTCTCCCAGAAGGGAAAAAGGTCAATCTCCGCCGTAACTCCAACATTTCTACGGGTGGTGACTCTATTGATGTCACTGAGACAATAGATTCCTCTTACCAAGAATTGGCAGCAGCTATGGCAACTAGCATGGGGGCCTGGGCTTGCGGGGTTGACCTCATCATTCCAGATAAAACTCAGCCTGCTAGCAAGGAAAAACCTCATTTCACTTGTATCGAGCTCAACTTCAATCCCGCTATGTATATTCACACCTATTGTGCTGAAGGTCCTGGACAAGCTATCACTCCAAAAATTCTAGACAAGCTTTTTCCAGAAGTTGCCACAAGTCAAACCTAAAACCTAATTCTTAGGAACAAACAAATCACCTTTATCTCGATGATATGATACCTCTTAAGTAGACAAGGTAAATACCTAAAATCTACGGCTCTTTGTCAACTTTAGTGGGTTGAAGAAAAGCTAAGCTCGAGAAAGGACAAATTTCGTCCTTTCTTTTTTGATATTCAGAGCGATGAAAATTCGCTTCTTGAAGTTTTCAAAGTTCCGAAAACCAAAGGCATTGCGTTTGATAAGTTTGATGAGATTATTAGTCGCTTCCAATTTTGCGTTGGAATAGGATAACTGAAGGTCATTGATGATTTTCCCTTTGTCCTTTAGAAATGTTTTAAAGACAGTCTGAAAAAGAGAATGAACCTTCTTTATATTGTCTTCAATGAGTCCAAAAAATTTCTCTGGTTCCTTATTCTGAAAGTGAAAAAGCAAGAGCTGATAGAGATTATAGTGGTATTTCAAGTCTTCTGAATAGCTCAAAAGCTTGTCTAGGATTTCTTTATTGCCTAAATTGTCAAATTAAGTTAGACTTTTCAAGTAACTCAGAAAAACTTGGTAGGGTGATTGAAATAGTTCTAATGGTAATTCATAGACTACCCTCTGTTCAGCTATTCCCACTTCATCTGTAACAAAAAAATATTTCTCATGATGTCGCCAAACATGTTGACCATAACCTTTTATTTCCTCAAACTTACTAACTTCTTCTCATTGTAGTCTTGTTGGTTTCATTTATACATTCCTTACTTTAGTGGCGATACATAATCATCTGGAAGTTTGCCTCTCCAGTCAATCCACATTTGCTCAGCAAGGGGAATTAATCTTTCAAGCTCTTCCTGAGTAAATAATTCTCTAGTTTCAGGTATATCAATTAATGATGTTGGACTCTCTTCTATGAATCGTTTCTCACTAGCTTTCTTTTCTTCTTCCGTCGGTGGCCAACAGTCATTTTGAACTTTCCAGGAAACTTCTTGGAACGTTCTCTCTCCACTCTCTAATAGAGCAAATAATTCTTGTGGGAGTTCATAGATTACTAACCAAGAAGCTACGGTGCCTTCTTCTAAAACTAAATAATACTTGTCCTCATTTTTCCAGATTGACTTCCCGTATCCTTCTACTTCTTCAAACTTGATAACATCTTCCCATTCTAGTTTTGTTGGTTTCATTTTATACCTTCCTTATTTAAGTGGTGACACATAATCATTTGGAAGTTCTCCTTCAGATTCAATCCACTGCTTCTCAGCAACCGGAATCAACTCTTCAAGTTCTTCCTTAGAGAACAGTTTCCTATTTTTGGGGACATCTATCAAAGAAGCTGGATATTTACTTATAAATTTTCTTCTAGACTCTTTTCTCTCTTCTTCCGTCGGTGGCCAACGATCATTCTGAACTTTCCAGGAAACTTCTTGGAGCGTTCTATCTCCACTCTCTAATAGAGCAAATAATTCTTGTGGGAGTTCATAGATTACTAACCAAGAAGCTACGGTGCCTTCTTCTAAAACTAAATAATATTTGTCCTCATTTTTCCGAATGGATTTTCCATAGCCTTCAATTTCCTCAAATTGGGTAACATCTTCCCATTCAAGTTTTGTTGGTTTCATTTTATACCTTCCTTACTTAAGCGGCGATACATAATCATCTGGAAGTTTACCTTCAGATTCGATCCACTGTTTCTCAGCAATTGGAATCAATTCTTAGTTTCGTTATCAAATCAATTAATCTATTGTCCATCAATTCTCTTTTTTTAACTCTTTCTCTAATTGTTTTAAGACTACAAAAATTTCACTTTTATAATCCATTGTTTCATCTACAAATCTTCTTGCTAAACTAAAAAAACTAATGTCATCGATATTTTCTCCTCTTCCTATACGCTTAGTTACGCTATATATATCCTGTATAATTCCCGGGTATAACTTCTGACTTGGATATTCTAAGTCAATTAAATCTTGTAATTTGTCTGTATACTTCATATATTTATTTTTCATAATTCAAAACCTCAATTTGGCGCAACTCGCATATCCACTATCCAGTCTAATATCCATGGATTTGGTAATAAAACTTGATCAGCTTCTCTGTATATTTGCTCATCATATGCTACCGTATTCTATTAAATATTTGATAGTGATCCTCAATAAACCAAATTGAACCATCATCACAAATGACTGTTCGTTCAGGGCCCCGAGATTTATCTTTTTGATAAAGATTATGTTACCTTAAAGCAGCTCCATAAAAATTTGTACCATTTTTTAATTTTCCACTATGTAAACTTGAAAACTCTTGACCTTACCGCCAACAACATGTTTTTCAACATCACTTTCCCACCAAGGAAGAACATCTTCTTCCAAAATTTCCAAAAATAAGTCTTTAGAAGATAAGTCGTCTTTTAATAAACTATCATCATTTTCAAAAATAAAGGTGCATGTTTCGGCTTTTATCCATGAGAGGTCCGTTAGCCAATCCGTAATAGACGACCAATTATTCGCATCGGGAAGGCCGACAATTTTTTCAAGAAAATGAAATAACTCTTCTTTGTTTTGGATCTGCTTCCCATCAAAAATTGCCACAAAGCCACTAAAAGGCAATCGATCTTGCATTTCAATCTTTGTAATGTAATGAATTCTAGTTTTCACGATTTCATACCTCTCACTATCTCTTTCTCGGAATGGTAGTTTTTTTTAACATCGAATTCATTTATGGTCACTGGAAAAATATCTGCTCCACTGTGCATTTTATCTTCCATCTCTTTCCACTCTAAAACTAATTTATACAGTTCTTCAGTTGGAATAAAACAAGAGTTTTCTATTACTTTTCTATCAAATTGGAAGTAAACTACATTCTCTTATTCCGTTACATGACATAGAAAAAAGTAACTATCACAATCAATAATATATAGAGAGTACCAAAAATAATGATATGTAATCGTAAGATTCTGTCATGACCTGGATACCTTTCAACGAAGCCTTGTTTAGGTTTTTGGGGATTGCACCATACCGTCATTTTAGAACCAATTGGAAAAATATTTTTTAAATCTAATACATGATAGGGACTTCTGATAAATTTTGTATCAAATACGTCAGCTTTCGCTTTTTTCGATGTTGTTGTTTCATAAGTTGAATAAGAGAAACGTTTTTGATATCTTTCTCCATCTACCACATATTCAACAACTGGTAAGGCAGCTAAATCCGAACCATTTAAATAACTATGTTTAACCACTTCTCCAATAACTTGCATAGTTGCATATTTCTGGATCTTCTTCTCCCTTTTGTAGAACAAAAAATATATTAAAAGAAGAAAGCTAAAAAAAGCTGTGAAGAGCAATATTATTTGAATATATAGGGCTTTCGTCATTTTACAACCGCCTTACTATTTAAAATATATGAATAGAAATTAGTTTAAGGATTTTCTTCATTCCTTTGCCAATCATTCTTTAAACTCACTTTTCCTTAAATCCTATTCTACCAAAATATACCCATGAATTCATACTAAACCAAAAAAGAGCAGCAAACTGAGCTGCTCTCTTTTTGGTTTATTTTTCGACCATACCGCCCTTGATAAGACTGTCTTTCGTTACTGAATAACTGACTGTTTTGTCATCTAGGGGATTGAAGCCTGGTACGATTTCTTTTAATTTATTAAAATCGATTTTTGTGTAATCAATGGTATTGCGGATATAAAAGATTCCGTCTTTGTATTCTGATGTTAGTTCAAATCCATGGCCCATCAGATCTTTGAATTTTTCTTGGCTCTTAGCAACGGCTTCTTTCATGGTTTCAAGAGGGTTCTCACCAGGCACTTTTGAGACGTCGTAATCATCAACTTTTTCTTGTAATAACAAGGTATCTCCCTTGTAATACAAGGTGATAGTTGACTTACCTGCTTCATCACTCGTTTCGAGAACAGTTTTTTGTGCACCTGCTAGTGCATCTTCTTTTTTGCTTTCATCAGTTGATGACTCTTTTGTCTTCTCTTTAGCGGATGATTTGCTTGTTGCTTTACTAGTTGCTTTAGTAGACGATGGACTATTAGATTTTGTAGTCTCTTTTTGTGCGCAACCAGCTAAAAGAAGACCCGCTGTCAAGAAGACGGCTAACATTTTTGTGGTTTTATTCATTTTGAATACCTCACTTTTTTATGATGGTTAGGGAAATGACTGACGTCTGAAACGAGTCATTTGGCAAGATCAACTGTCGTTTTAGATGTTATTAAAAAAGTCTCAAAAATGATGTCCGCAGTCCCTCCTTATCGATCATTGTAGCCATCTGGGTGGCTGGAATGCCAAGCCCAGGCTGCTTGAATGATAGTTTCGATATTGTCAAATTTTGGTTGCCAGCCGAGGATGGCACGCGCCTTCTCAGAGGATGCGATCAGGGTATCTGGATCTCCTGGTCTGCGATCGGCCAGCTCAAGTGGGATCGGATGTCCTGTCACCTTGCGAGCTGCTTCAACGATTTGAAGATTGGAGAATCCAGTCGATGAGCCCAGATTAAAGGCAGTAGATGGGTTGCCATTTCGGAGATACTCCACTGCTAAAAGATGGGCATCTGCCAAGTCAAATGGATGAACATAGTCCCGAACATTGGTGCCATCTGGTGTCTGGTAGTCATCTCCAAAAATAGAGATCTTCTCACGTTTGCCTTGAGCCACTTGCAAGACGATCGGCAAGAGATGGGTCTCTGGTCCATGGTCTTCTCCGATGGATCCATCTGGCTTGGCACCCGCTACATTAAAGTAACGAAGGGGCACATACTTGATCCCGTAGGCTTGATCGGCCCAACGCATGATGGTTTCCATCATGAGCTTGCTTTCACCATAAGGGTTGATCGGTTTTTGCGGAGTGGTTTCAAGAATCGGAATTTCTTCTGGAATGCCGTAGGTAGCAGCAGTTGAAGAAAAGACGATGTAGTGCCCCCCACATTCATGCATGACTTCCAAGAGTTTGACCATGCCTGCTGTATTATTGTCAAAATATTTCAATGGATCTGCCATGGACTCAGCGACCAGTGAGTAGGCCGCAAAGTGGATGACCGCATCGATATCAGCATGTTCCTTAAACACAGTGCGCATAAAGTCTTGATCTGCCAGGTCTCCTTGGTAAAAGACGGCATCTGGATGCACCGCTGCACGGTGGCCTGTGACCAGGCTATCAACCACGACGACTTTTTCCTGTCCTTCATTGACCAAGCGGTCCACCATGTGGGAACCGATATAGCCAGCTCCTCCGAGTACGAGTATTGCCATTTGTTTTCCTTTCGCTTCTTGTCTTCTCTCTTATTGTACCAAATTTCTGCCACTTCTCCACACTTAAAGTGTCGCAACAAAGCGTCTAAAGGCAGCTTGTCCTTCTGCTGTTCGCTTGTAAACTCCAGCATCTTCCAGCACACGCGCAAAGATCTGGCCAACTGATTCACGGACAAGGACTTCTGCCTCTGCTTCGTCTGTGATGGATGGGTGAGTGGCTTTCAAGTCATCCGCCCAAGGCTGGTGGTAGGTCGCCACAGTGCTTTCACGTCCAAGCAGATAGTCTTGAACCTGCTTGAGCTCTTCCTTGAGTCGAGGTGGCAATATGGCCAAGCCCATGACTTCGATCAAGCCAATATTTTCTTTTTTGATGTGTTGCACATCCGCATGTGGGTGATAAATGCCATCGGGATGCTCTGGTGAGGTTTGGTTATCACGGAGCACTAAGTCCAATTCATAATGCCCATCACGAATCCGTGCAATGGGGGTAATGGTATGGTGGGGCTGACCATCGGATACCGCTAAAACTTGAACGGCTGGATCCGAGTAGCCTCGCCAGACCTTTAGGATATGGTCTGCCAGGTCAATCAATTGCGCCTTGTTGTCCGATTGCAAGCGGAGAACCGACATGGGCCAATTGACAATTCCTACCGATACAGCCTCAAATCCCTCAACGCTAAAGCTTTCCTCAACAGGAGCTAGCTCCATAGGGAAGGTATGGCGTCCGCCTTGGTAATGGTCATGAGTCAGGATGGATCCCCCTACAATGGGCAGGTCTGCATTGGACCCTGCAAAATAGCCTGGGAAAGTCTCGACAATGGTCAAGAGTCGCTCAAAGGTCTTGCGGCTAATGGCCATAGGAACATGCTGGCTATCGAGGAAAATGCAGTGTTCATTGAAGTAGGCATAAGGGGAATACTGAAAGCCCCAGTCATGACCGTCCATGTCAAAACGGATAATCCGATGATTGGCCCGGGCTGGATGGTCTAGGCGACCTTGATAGCCTTCATTTTCAAAGCACAATTGGCAGGCTGGATAATGACTGGCTTTGGCAAGCTTGGCCGCTGCAATGTCTTTAGGATCTTTTTCAGGTTTTGACAGATTGATGGTGATTTCAAGAGAACCGTAGGGAGTTTGTGTCTCAAAGGCAATATTTTGCGCAATGGCTTTGACCTTGATGTAATCATTGCGCTTAGAGAGGGCATAGAAATCCGCAATCGCGTCTTCCTTGGACTGACGGTAGGTCTCCCAAAAGCGATGGTTGACTTGACTAGGACTAGGGGTGATCCAATCCATCAACTCCGCACCCAAACTGTCTTTTGCGGCCATACTATCCTGGATCTTGCTATTTGCAACAGCGATCTCTACCAGCTGATCTTTGAGTGCGATCAAGTCTTCTTTTTGAGCTGGGGCGTCTAGCCCTTCTTCTCCAATGCGACTCATGATGCGATTTTTTAGATAAATCCGATCCATCTCTTCGTAGTCACTCGCCGCAATGACGGCTGTGACAAATGCATCTAATACCAGTTCTGTCATCCTATCTCCTTTTTAATCAAGTACCCGTGTCCCCGCCGCAACCTCTGCAATGTAGAAGCTTGGCGCATAGCCAACGACTTCCTCATAGCGTTTGCCGACAACTTCTTTAAATGCTTCAACCTTATCTTTGTTTACAAGGGCGATGGCGCAACCACCAAAGCCTGCTCCCGTCATACGAGCACCAAGCACTCCTTCTTGTTCCCAGGCTGTATGCACCAAGGTATCCAATTCTAGACCTGTCACTTCGTAGTCATGTTCCAAGGATACGTGGGAAGCATTCATGAGACGGCCAAAGCCTTCCAAATCCCCTGCTTCAAGGGCCTTACGAGCTTGGAGGGTCCGTTGGTTTTCAAGTACAGCATGACGAGCCCGTTTGATGCGATTTTCATCCTTGATCAAGTAGCTGTAGGCATCAAAAGACCAGAGATCCAATTCTCCTAAGGTTTGGATATCCAATTTTTCTTGGAGTTCAGAAACGGCGGTTTCGCATTCTGAACGACGTTCATTGTATTTTGAATCCGCTAATTCCCGGCGTTTGTTGGTATTCATGATGACTACGACATTGTCTTTGAGGTCCAGCGGTACCAAATCATACTCTAGGGTGTTGGTATCGAGGTAAATAGCCCGTTGATCAGCTCCCATACCGATGGCAAATTGGTCCATGATCCCAGAGTTAACTCCGATGAAGTAATTTTCGGTTTGTTTCCCGATCTTGACCAGATCTAGACGATCTAAGTGAAGATCATATAGTTTCTCAGCGATGACGCCAATTAAGAGCTCAAGAGAAGCTGAAGAAGAAAGACCGGATCCATTTGGAATATTGCCGTAGACATAGACGTCCATACCGCTATCAATGACATGACCAGCTTCTTGCAAGAAGTGGAGCACGCCTTTTGGATAGTTGGTCCAGTTGTGCTCTTTTTCAAAGTGGAGATTTTCAAGTGGAACTTCAATGATCCCCTTGTCTTCAAAGTTTCCTGAGAAGAAACGCAAGACCTTATCCTCACGCTTTCTTGCCGCTCCGTAGGTACCGAGTGTGATAGCCGCTGGGAAAACATGGCCTCCGTTATAGTCCGTGTGTTCACCAATCAGATTAATCCGTCCTGGTGAAAAGAAGGTATGGTCAGCCTTTTCCCCAAAGACAGCCTGGAACTTTTCTTGTAAATCTTGAGATGTGATTGTTGTCGTCATGAGAAACTCCTTTAGTTTTGTAAACGTTTTTATACTTGTATTATATCTGATCAGAAGTAAAACTTCAAGTATTTTTAGTAAAATTTTATTAATTTTTTATTTTATCTTTAAAAAGCCTATAATATAGGCTTTTAACCATATTCTATTTTTAACTAACTTGGTATCTTTTGAGTTCATTTTAGTAAATTTTTACCAAAAAATCTCAATTGGGAGATTACCCAATTGAGATTCTTCATTTCTTAGTGTTTCTTTCTTGGATAGACAAAAGATCCAAGGAAGGTTAAGAGGCTGATGCCCATGAGGGAGAGGAGGTTCCCTGTTTGACCGGTTTTTGGCAATACCGATGAGGCAGGACTGGCTGACATGCTGACAGGAGCCTGATCAGTGGCTTGTTTCACAGCGATCGGAGTAACTTGTGGACCATCAAGAGGGCTAGCTTTTTCTTGCTTGCTAACAAGGACCTGTGTTCCAGTGTGACCAACCTCTACTGGTTGTGTCTGATGGGTTGGATCTTGGACTGGTGAAGTTGGATCTTGGGTTTCTGGTGTTGGCAATGGTGCAGGTGCTGGATAGAAGAGACCATGACCAATGCGGTAGGCGTACTCTGTTTCCGACATTTTTCCGTCTACAATTTTTGGAATATCAACCGGTAAGGTACCTAGATGTTCCTTGCCATTGAAGATGACTTCCACTCCTGCAGGAATATTAGGACCAAATGCATTGTCTGGTTTGAGGGATTCCGTTGGATCCATTCCCTTATTTCCATAGACTGCCAAAATGGCTTTGGCTGCTGGATAGTTTGCTACATCATAAGGTTTAGAGATAGAAAGGACAGCTGCTTTCTTATGGTTGGTATTGGCATAATTGACAATTTCTGTTGGGATCTTGGTCCGCCAGAAATCTTTATCCAGTTGCCCTTCATAACCGATCTCTGAAATCACTACGATGTGAGTTGCTTTCTCTAGGTCTTCTTTTAGACTATCAAGGGTAGATTCTTTAGTGAAGTTCTTGGCCACAAAGGAGGTATCTTTTGGAAGCACTCCGTCAGCAATTAAGCGACGCATGCCTAAATCGAGTCCAGGGACTTCATTTTCAAAAGCTCCTAAGAGTAAGACATGGTCCCCTGTTTGCACCTTAAATGGCAAGGTATTGTCTTCATTTTTTACAACCGTCACCGCTGCTGCTGCAATCTTACGTTCCAAGTCACGGTTGAGGCTAGATCCGACTGCTTCTTCTGCTTTTTCAGCTGTCCGAGCACTTGGATTAAAATTCAAGACCCCACGTTTTTCTTTGAGGGTCAGAATCCGGCGAACCGACTCATTTAAGCGTTCTTCTGAAATGTCACCGGTTTGGACCGCATCTACCACCGCATTGACAATGGTATCAATCTTAGTCAGATCGGCTTTACTGCGAAGGGTCGTTGGCATCAAGACCAAATCAACTCCTGCCTTGATGGCCATTTTCACAGCTTCCACTTCACCAAAATTCTTAGCGATAGCATCCATTCCCATGGCATCAGAAACAATCACGCCCTTATAGCCGTATTTCTTCCGTACCAAGCCCGTTAAAATATCATCAGAGAGTGTCGCTGGAACATAAATTTTCTCACCCGTTTCTTTTGACACAACCTGATCTTTTTCAATCTGTGGGTATTGGATATGAGCCGTCATTAAGAGGTCTACCCCTTCATCCATGGCTTTTTTGAATGGAAGGAGTTCCAATTTTTCAAGTTCGGCAAGAGATTTATCCACCAATGGCAGACCCGTATGGGAATCGACTGCTGTATCTCCATGACCTGGGAAATGCTTGGCTGCTACGGCTACATTGTAGTCCTGAATGCCTTTCATCATCGGAATACCCAAGTAGGCAACCCGGTTTGGATCAGATGAGAAGGAACGAAGCCCAATCACAGGATTTTGAGGATTGTTATTGGTATCTAGCACCGGAGCAAAATCCACATTCAAGCCTAGTGCAGAAAGCTCCCGACCGATGATTTGACCGGCTTCTTTCGCAAGTTTAGGATCATTGGTAGCCCCAATAGCCATATTGCCAGGAAGGGCAGTACCCGTACCCAAGCGGTAGACGATTCCCCCTTCTTGGTCGATGGCTAACAATAGCGGAATCTTCCCGTTATTGGCCTTGTTTTCGATCGCTGCTTTTTGCATATCTTGCGTCAGAGCCAGAGTTTGCTTGGTTTCTTTGACGTTTTCAGCAAAAAGAATGACGCCCCCAAAATCATATTTATCAATCGCATCTGCCACTTCACCATTGACCTTGGTAAGATCCTGTGGCGACTCCTGATTAGCCTCCTGCCACTTACGGAAGTCCGGCATGATCATTTGAGTCACCTTTTGTTTAAGTGGCATGTTTTCAATCAGTTTTTCCACTTCAGGAGATGCCGTCTCTGTCGATGTTACCGTTGGGGAGGCAGCAGGGACAGCTGCACGGTCTGTTGAAGTCGGCGTTTCGGCCACTTCTCCCTGATTTTCTGTGGTGGTTTCTGGCGTTGGAGAAGCTACCACCTCTTCTACTGTTGCTGCCGGTTCATTGACTTGATCCGACGCTTGAGCTGTGTCTGCTTTTGCTGTTTGAACGGATAATAGAGCAAAAGCAGCTAATAGGGCCGCAGATGGATAAATGATTTTTTTCATAAAGCGACCTCCTTTCTTTCAATAGATATTGTACCATTGTTTTATAGTTTTGTAAACGGTTGCAATATCTAAAACAGAAAAAGGATAAGCTTTTTTACTTATCCCTTAGTTCGTTCATATTTTTTTAAAACACCATTTCTTGACCGTTTTCTGTCACTTGGTAAGTGCCCTCAGCAAGATCGATTCGAGCTACTGCTGTGACAGTCTGGTCTTTGTTTTGGCGCGTGATGACAATGGTATGATCATCTGGTGTTTCCACTTCAATGCTTCCTTCTAGGTCAAAAGCTTGCGAGTTGTTCCGGAAACTAAAGAGTTTGAGAAGGGATTGCACGACTGGACGCTCTACTTCTTGAGCGATTTCTTCATTGCTGTAGTAATGACGGTTGATATTGCGGCCTTCTTTGGTGTTTTCTAAGAGTTCCAAATCATTCTTCCCAGCTAGGAATCCAACATAATAAACTTGTGGAATACCTGGTGCAAAGGCTTGAATTAAACGGGCTAGGAAGTACTTACGATCGTCATCACCAAGCGCTGAATAGTAGGTCGAATTGATTTGGTAGATGTCCAAGTTGTTGTATTCTGCTGTGGAATATTTGCGTTTAACATTTGCCCCTACCTTATAGAGCTCATTTGAAGCATAGTCAATCTCTTCATCTGTCAAGATATCCTTGACATCGACCACCCCAATCCCATCATGGGTATCGAGCGTCGTGAATTGCTTCATCGGACTCATCTTCAACCACTTGGCAAGGCGATCCACTTTTGAACTATAGAGGGTATAGAGGGTTACCATTGGAAGTGCGAAGTCATAGACATAATAGTCGTGATCGGCAATCTTAAACTGGATGGAATAGTGCTCATGAATCTCTGGAAGAAGCTCAGCACCGTAGCCTGCCGCCATATCGCGCACCTTATCCAACAAATCCCAAATGTCTGGCTCCACGAAGAAATCATTGGTGTCCAATTTCTTGACTGCATAGGCAAAGGCGTCCAAACGAATGAGGTCACAGCCATTGCTCGCCAGGTGTTCGATGGTCTTGCGAATAAAGTCCATGGTCACGTCCTTGGTCACGTCTAGGTCAATCTGCTCTTCCCCGAAAGTATTCCAGAGATGCTCAGTTGTTCCATCCGCAAAGGTAATTTCTTGCTTGGGAGCTCGATCTTTGCGCTTATAAATCAAGTCCACATCCGCTTGATTTGGACGATTCTCCGGCCAGAACTTGTCCCAGTTGAGAAAGAGGTCCTTGTAGGCACTTTGGTCGTGCTTTTCTTGGTAGTCCTTGTAGTATTTAGACTGACGAGAAATGTGATTGATCATAAAGTCAAACATAAGATAGTACTTGTCGCCCAAGCGTTTGACATCTTCCCAATCTCCAAAGGCTGGATCCACTTGGTCATAGTCGACAGGCGCAAAGCCACGGTCACCAGTTGATGGGAAAAATGGCAAGAGGTGAACCCCACCTACTGCATCCCCAAAGTGCTTCTCCAGATTTTCATAGAGATCCTTCAGGTTATTTCCTAAGCTATCTGAGTAAGTAATTAACATGGTTTTGTTTTGAATTGGCATAATGGTTCCCTTTCTTTTTTGAAAGCCAAGTCTTAGGAGACCTGGCTTTCTTGAGTTTTTCTATTTTAGAATTGTTTCCTAGGGTACGATTGAAATCAGCAAGCTAAATCGTCCCTTTGTATCTTGTTATTTCACTGCGCCGTTGCTCATTCCTGCGATGATATGGCGTTGGAAGAAGAGATAGACAATGGTGATACTGATAATGCCGACCACGTAAGAGGCAAAGCTTGGTCCGTAGTCGTTGAAATATTGGCCTGCGTAGTTGTATTGGAACAAAGGCAGAGTCCACATTTTGGAATCCCGGTTCAAGACAAGGAGTGGCAACATAAAGTCATTCCAGAACCAAAGGGCATTGATGATCATGGTTGTCGCATGCATCGGTTTCATCATTGGGAAGATAATGCGGAAATAGGTTGTAAATTTATTAGCCCCATCGATCTCAGCTGCTTCATCCAAACTTTCTGGGATAGAGATTTTGATATACCCCACATAGAGAAAGAGGGTCTGTGGAATCGCATAGGTCAAGTAGAGCAAGATCAAACCAAAGGTGTTAGCCAAACCGAGTTTACTCATCATAACCGTAATTGGAATCATGATGACTTGGAAAGGTACGAAAATCCCAAGGATCAAGAGGGTGTACATGATGGTAAAGGCTTTTCTCTTACTCATATTACGTGCGATGGAGTATGCTGCCATGGGGATAAAGATCATTACTGCAAGTAAAGACAAGACAGTGATGACGACAGAGTTCCAATAATAGCCTCCGATTCCATCTGACAAGAGACGGCTAAAGTTGTCCCATGTGAAATTCGTCGGGAATCCAAAGAAATTATCTACAATATCTTTGGTGGGTTTGAAGGAACTAAAGAGGGTGGCAAGGAGTGGCACTAAAATCAGAACCGATCCTAGAATCAATAGAATGTATTTGCCAATCAAGGCTTTTCTTTCATCTTGTTTCATCGTGCTTCTCCTCTTAAATTTCAAATTTCTTAGATACTCTCAATTGGATGATCGAAATCACTACAATCAAGAAGAACAGGATTACGGCAATGGCATTGGCATAACCGAATTGGTTGTTTTTAAAGGCGTAGTTATAAACCAAGAGTCCAAGTGAGGTTGTGGCATTGTTTGGACCCCCACCAGTCATGGCAAAGACTTGGTCAAAGGCAGTAAGCCCACCTTTTAGGGCTAGGATAAAGACCATAGAGACACTTGGCAACAAGTAAGGCAATTCAATATTCCAGAAGACTTGCTTGCTCGTCGCACCATCGATTCTGGCTGCTTCTGTAATTTCAGATGGGATAGATTGCAGACCAGCTAGGAAGATAATGATAGGCATAGCCACCCCTTGCCAAAGAAGGACAAAGACAGCCGCAAAGATAGCTCCCCACTTAGTCCCTAAAAGACTAGTTTGAAGAAACTCAATATGAAGGGCATTCCCAATCGCTGGTAGACCGTAGTTGAAGACTTGTTTGAAGATCAACGCCACTGTCAAACCAGACAACACAGCTGGGAAGAAGAACCAAGCACGGAAGAAGGTTTGGCCTTTGATCTTAGAGTTCAAGACACGCGCAATGAAGATCCCAAGGGCAATCTCACCAACCACCATGGCAATCGTGATGATTGCAGTAAAGCCAATGGCATTCATGAATTTTGGATCCATGAAGAGGAGCTTAAAGTTGTTCAAGCCGACAAACTTGTAGTTATAGGTCAAACCTGTCCAGTTGGTAAAACTGTAAAAGGCTCCTTGGAACATTGGCACATAGAAGAAAATTGCTTGTAATAAGAGGGGAATGACCACAAAAGCCCATGCCCAATATTTTTGTAATACTTTTTTCATCGTCTCTCTACTCCTAATCCACATCCGCTTTCATCGGGTTAAAGAAGGCATTCAAATCATTGACCATTCCTTGTTTATCACCTGTCAAGACATAGTTCATCGTCAAGGTATGGAAGTCTGCTTCACTGGTCCAGTATTGTTGCAACCACACCAAGTGACGATCCGTAAAGGCATATTTGGTCATCCCAGCAAGCGGTGAATCCTCTCCTGCTTGTTTGACCCCTTCGATCGCTGTTGGAGATCCGTCCACATCATAGTATTTTTGCATGACTTCTGGACGGGTCATGTATTCCACAAAGGCATTGGCTTCTTTTGGATGTTTGGTAGTAGCTGAGATAGACCATGCTAAGTCTCCCGCACCAACGGTTAAGCTTTGTCCTTTTTCTTTCCCTGGAATCATGAAGGTCCCAATCTTAAATTTCGGTTTTTGTTCATTGATCGCTGTGATAGCCCAAGATCCATTAGGTGTCATGAGGACATCTCCACGCGCGAAGGCTCCGATAACGTCTGTATAACCTGCACCTTCCCAGTTCTTTTGCTTAGAACCTTTAATGCGAAGAATATCCATGACCTTGATGTCATCCTTCATAATCGGATCAGACAATTTAATGGCATTTGGTTGAGAATAACGAAGATATTGGTTGGCTTCTTTTCCTCCACCGGCTGCTGTCGCAAAGGCTAATTGATTATACCCATTGAGCGTCCAAGCATCTGCACCTGCAATCCCAAATGGAGTTTGTCCTTTGGCAACGATGTCTTTGACTAACTGTTCAAATTCGTCCCAAGTTTCAGGAACCTTCAAGCCCAACTCTTCGAATTTATCTTTGTTGTAGTAGATTCCGTAAGCATTGGCTGTAAAAGGAACGTTGTAGACTTTTCCGTTCACGGCATATTTTTCAGCGTAGCCGTTTTTTACGCGTTTGAGGTAGTCTTTATTGCTTAAATCTTCGAAGACACCCGCTTTCGCCCATTCTTGCAATTCGATGGACTGTGGGTAAATATTAACTACATCTGGCACATCTCCTGCGAGGACACGTGTCTTCAATACTTCACCACCGTTCGGTACATTGACAACTTTGACCTTGACCTTTGGGTTTTCCTTTTCAAAATCACGCGCGATTTCTTCCAAGGTTTTGGTCATTTCTTTTTTCTGGTTGAAATACTCGATGGTCACTGTGCCATCCGCCGATTTTCCATCGTTGGAGCAAGCACCGAGCCCAAACAAGGCTAAGCCTGTTGTCGCAAGAAGTCCGATTTTTTTATACCATTTCATTTGGCTGTCTCCTTTTATTTTTTGACAAAAACATATTGTTTAGTGAGGAAATCTCCCTGAGGAAGAACGACGGTTAAGCCGGCATACATGAGCTCAGCTCCTGAATAGACTTGGTTGGTCCCTTCTAAGCTATAGAGCTCATCTTCTTCCAAACCTTTGAGCTTCAGAGTCGGCTCGATCTCCTCAACCGTTGATAAGACTCTTACATAGGTCACAACCGTACGGTCTTGATAAGTGAACTGGACGGCTGCTTGATTGCTACCATGACCTGGATTGATCAAGCGGTAGTGTTTTCCGAACTGAACAAGGGGTCTAATCGTTTTGTAATGAGCAACTTGATCTGCAATCCTATCCAACTCTTCTTGAGAAAGGCTGGTCAGATCCAATTCATAGCCCAGATTTCCCATCATGGCTACATGTCCACGCGTTTCTAGTGGTGTGATCCGTCCCATCTGATGATTTGGCACCGCTGATACGTGAGCGCCAATAGAAATAGTTGGATAGAGATAACTAGATCCATACTGGATCGGAAGTCTGGCAATGGCATCCGTATTGTCACTCGCCCAGACCTGTGGGAAGTAACGCATCATCCCTAGGTCATTACGGCCACCACCACCGGAGCAAGACTCAAAGAGGATGTGCTCGTATTTCTTCGTCAAGTACGAAACCACTTCATAGAGACCCAAGATATAAGCATGGGATTGCATCTTGGTTTCCAGGTAGGTTTTCCCATTTCCAAGCTTGGTGATATTGCGATTCATATCCCATTTAATATAGTCGATCTCATGGTTTCCAAGCAAGTCATCCAAGACCTGCTTGATATAAGCTACCACTTCTCTATTTGCGAAATCGAGCACCAGTTGATTCCGTGAATAGGTGTGTTCGTAACCTGGGACTTGAATAGCCCAGTCCGGATGAGCCCGATAGAGGTCGCTATCAACAGAAATCATTTCGGGCTCCACCCAAAGGCCAAATTGAAGTCCCTTGTCGTGGATGCCTTGGATCAATTCTGCTAGACTTCCACCTAATTTTTCTTCATTGACGGTCCAATCACCTAGAGCCCGATTGTCATCATAACGATTGCCAAACCAGCCATCATCTAGAACAAAGAGTTCGATCCCCACTTTTTGAGCTTCGTCTGCTAGCTCCAATAATTTGTCTTTCTTGAAATCAAAGTAGGTCGCTTCCCAATTGTTGATAAGAATTGGACGTTCTTTATGAGCAAAGGGACTAGGAATGATATGGTCTTGGACAAATGCTTGACTCTCTTGACTGATACCGGTCAATCCCTCATGTGAGTAGCTGATCATTGCTACCGGCGTATCAAAGCTCTGATTCGGTGCCAACTCCCAGGAGAAGTTTTCTGGATTGATTCCCAATCCAACCCGAACTTCATTGAGTTGATTCTTTTGAACAAATCCTTCAAAATTTCCACTGTAGAGCAGTTGGAAGGCAAGGGCAGAACCGGCATCTTCTGTCACTTCATGATCTGCTAGGATAAGAGCAGGAGTCTGGGCGTGTCCAGAAGCACCACGGTTAGAGCTGATGGAGAAGATTCCTTGCTCCACTTGCTGACGGCGGACTGTTTTTTCTCTCGCATAGGCCCCTTGAAGGGTGATGACATCATAGTCACCTGCTGGGACATCGGCCAACACACTGAGGGCCTTGTGGATCACGACGGTTTCATCACTCCAGTTTTCAATCTTTAAAAAGCTGGTGATGGTTGCCCGATCCTCGTAAGCCGTGTAATAGAGGGTCAAACGCAGGGCCGCTTGATCATCTTCAAAGACCAAGGCCAAGGTTTCAGTACTATCTACTGTATGTGGATTGGGAAGACCAGTTGCCTCGACACTGCCAGAGTAGATATTGGCTCCGACATAGAGGAAATCCGTCACCTCTGTGGCGCCGTGCTGGATTTGAATAGACGGCTTTCGGAAATCTCCAAGCCCGTGCTGTCCTAGGATCTGACGCTGGGTATCCAAGCTGAAGGTTCGATTGTCAGGTGTTGGATTTCCAGAGAAAGCATGATCCTTCTCATGCACCGTATTGAAAAAATGATAAGACGGGATCGGACGTCCCAGATGCTTAAGCATCAGGTAGCCATCTCGATTTTCAAGGATCAGGCTCAGTCCCTTACTTTCTACATAGAACAAATTCTGTTCAATACGAATTGCCATATCTTCCTCCATTGGACCCGAAAAATATCACTATGTATTTTTAAATTCAGTTCCAATAACTTTCTTTTTTAACATGTCTTTATTTTACATAATGTAAACGTTTACTAAAATAGAATTTTGTTGGACATATATGGTAAAATGTTAGGTAGGAGGTTTACCTATGTTAGTCTTTTCTGAATACCAAACTGATACCATTGACCTAGCCCTTGATTTTTATGGCTACGAAGATTGCCCGAAGAACTATGAATTTGGCCCCAGCGTTCGGGACAATTTTGTTCTGCATTTTATTACCAAGGGAAAGGGAGTCTTCCACTTCAATAAAAAAGAAATCCACCTAGAGGCCGGGGATCTCTTTCTTCTCCCCAAAAATAAAGTGACCTACTACAAGGCCGATGCCGAAGAACCTTGGTCCTACTACTGGATTGGCATCAGTGGCACCAAGGTGAGTGATTTCATGCGTTTTTCTACCTTGCATGAAAAAGGCTTTCTAAAGAAAACAGAGGTGGAAACCGAACGGATCGGCCAGTTTATGGAACAACTCGTCCACAAGGCAGAGGCTTCAAAAATGACCTCGCACTACCAACTCCACCTTCTCTCTCAGATCTATGAACTGCTATTTCTTATCAGCGAAGTGGCTCCCGATATCCATCGGAGCCATCCATCTCCGACCTATCAACTCTACCTGACCTGCAAGCATGTGATTGAGACACATTACAATAAAGAACACTTGAGTATTCAAGAAATCGCCGATCACCTCAATGTCCATCGCTCCTATCTGACAACTGTCTTTAAGGAGTTTCACCAGATCTCTCCCAAGGAATTCTTGCACTCGGTCCGCATGCAGCGTGCCCAACAGTTACTGACCAATACGGACGAAAGCATTAAGATTGTAGCTTACTCGGTTGGCTTTTCAGACCCCCTTTATTTTTCAAAGGCTTTTAAGGCCTATAGCCAACTGACTCCTAGCCAATATCGCAGCAAACATAAAATTTAGTAAAATTTTATTTCTTTTTACTAGTTTTTAGAGTATACTGGAAGTAGAAATCAATAAAGGATGAACTATGGCAACGATTAAAGACATTGCGGAAAAAGCAGGCGTTTCTCAGGCAACGGTCTCTCGCGTCCTCAACCAGGATGCAACCTTATCGGTTGGGGAAGACACGCGCAGTCGGATTCTTCGCATCGCCGAGGACCTCCATTACCAAAAGAAGAGCCGCAAAACAGCGCCTCAACCAGTTGAGGATTTTCATAAAATCGTCATCTTTGAATGGTACACGCGCGAAGAAGAATTAGATGACCTCTACTACTATGCCATTCGGATGGGGTTAGAAAAACAAGCCCAGGAATTAGGCTATGAGATCTTTCGTATCTTCAATAATGACGATTGGTCCTTGATTCAAGAGGCAGACGGCATCATCGCTCTTGGGAAATTCAGTCCTAAGACCATTCGAGATCTAGAAAGCTACGGCAAACCCCTGATCTTTGTCGATAGCAATACCCTCTATTTAGGACATTCCTGTGTGACGACCGATCTAGAAGATTCTGTCATCACCGCTCTCGAGCATTTCCTTGAGCAGGGCCACAAGGAGATCGGGCTCTTGGTTGGTCAGGAAGAAACCGCAGATGCGACACCGCTACAGATGGATCCCCGTCAACGGACCTTTCAACAGTTTCTCACGGAAAAAGGACTTTATGAGGAGCGCTTTGTCTCTGTTGGGCAATTCTCGACCGAGTCGGGTTATCAGATGATGGAGCAACTGATTCAAGCATTAGGCGACGACTTGCCAACTGCCTTTTTCATGGCCAGTGATGCCTTGGCTGTCGGAGCCCTTCGCTCTCTTCAGGAGCACCAAATCGCAGTTCCTGATCGCGTCAGTCTCATTTCCTTCAATGATACTTCCATCGCCAAGTATGTCTTTCCTGCCCTCTCTACAGTGACCGTCTACACAGAAGAAATGGGCAAGCAAGCCATTCAAATGTTGCGGCAAACCTTTCAAGGGGCTCAACCAAGTGTTCCCTATATGGTCAAATTAGCTACCAAACTGACGATTCGAGATAGCAGTCGCTAGGAGGTCCTATGAAAACACACGAAATCCTCTTTCAAACCCTTTCTCAGGCAGATGATTATGTCAACGGGGAGCAGCTGGCAAAAGAACTAGGTGTTTCCCGCACCTCTATCTGGAAGGCCATCCAACGTCTAGAAAAAGATGGGGTCGTCATCGAATCCCTCAAAAAGAAGGGCTACAAACTGGTCTCAGGCGATATTCTGCTTCCTGAAGTGATCGCAAAAAATACCCAATTGACCGTTTCCTTAAACGAACAATGTAGCTCCACCCAATTGGATGCAAAATTAGGCATAGAAACCCATCAAGATGGCAAGGCGCTCTACCTAGCCAATTCGCAATCCGCTGGAAAGGGCCGCTTTGGTCGTGACTACTACTGCCCCGATCAAGGGGGCATCTACATGTCCCTTCATCTCAAGCCACAACTGCCCCCTGCGGAGCTCCCCCCTTATACCTTGATGGTCGCTGGAGCCATCTACAAGGCTATTAAAAACCTGACCCTGATCGATATCGATATCAAGTGGGTCAATGATATTTACTACCGCCATAAAAAAATTGGGGGAATCCTTACCGAAGCTATCACGTCCATCGAGACTGGTCTCGTCACGGATGTCATTATCGGAGTCGGTCTTAATTTAGCCATCCCTACTTTCCCAGAAGAGCTAGAAAGTAAGGCAGGTTCCTTATTTGAAGGCCCTTGTCCCATCACCCGCGATGACCTCATCAGTGAGATCTGGAAGGAATTCTTCCAAACAGATGTCGATGAACTGGTCTACCTCTACAAAGAGCGCTCTCTGGTCTTAGGACGAACTGTCACTTTTGAGCAGAACCAACAGACCTATCAAGGCCTTGCCAAAGACATCTCTGATACCGGCCAACTCTTGGTCCAATTAGACAATCAAGAAGAAATCTGGCTCAATAGCGGCGAAATCTCCCTCAAGCAGTGGAATCTATAAAACAGAGCTCACAACTCACAAAAGAGTCTGGGACAAAACGCTGTCTCAGACTCTTTTGTGTGAAGAAATATCAAAAATTTTTAAACCAATTCTTGATAAATTCTAAGCATATATCTAGTAGGAATTTGATAAATAATAATACAATTCCAATCTTCACAAACATGTAATATTTTAATGTGGTGTCATCAAATTCACTCACAAAAATCGGAAAGGTGAGAATATTAGACGGATTGATAAGAAAATAAAGTGAGATACAAATGGATAAAACCAGCGCTACTATAAAAATTTTTTTATGTATTTGCATTTTTTACCTTTTCCTTTCTTGTTTTACAACATTAAATACCAATCACCAATTTTATATAACCTGATTAATTCTTCCATTCCCCTTTCTAACAGGCTATTTTATAGTTCTTACACCTTCATCATATAAAAATTTCAAAATAATACAAGTCTGTTTTTCTAATTATTTTCACGATATAATAATAAAGTTTGAATATTAAACAAAAAACTCAGTAACTATTCCAACAAACTCTATAAAATTAACTTTTTAGATAGCGCCATGATATATTTAAGCTACTAAACAGTTCAATTCAGTATGTTTTTTTGCCCTACTTTTAAATCATGATATTGAAAATACCTAAAAGCGCCTTCCGAAATTCAATTATATTTCAACATTTTTAATTACTCTCAATATGAAAGTTCTTTCCAAATCCATGCAGAGGGCATCTAAATCAACAGGAAAAGCCTTGAAATCAAGGCTTTTTCTTGTCTATAGCAGATTTATTTTTGTATTCATTAACAATTAATAATTGAGAATCAAATTGAACACAGTAAACAAATCCGATTCCTTCATACTCTACCAAACACCAGCCTCCTATTATCCCCCCCACTTGTGGTATGATGGTAGAGTATGTTTAGGTGCCGAGCTACTCGAGCACCTCCGTGCTAAAAGGAGAACGAATATGAAAATCGCATGGAATGAAATTAAATACCAACCCAAGAAGTTTATCCTGATTGAACTCCTCATTACCATCCTCATGTTTATGGTGGTATTCTTGTCCGGTCTGACAAATGGACTGGGCCGGTCGGTATCGGCCCAAATCGATAACTATGGGTCGCTACATTACATCCTTTCAACAGATTCAGAAGGGATTATCCCCTTTTCAACTATTACGGCGAAAGATGTAGATGAGGTCCAAAAGATAGAGGGGGTGGACTATTCTGGCTTGTCCATCCAGCGGGCAACCGTCTCAAAATCAGAGGATTCCAACACTCTGGATATCACCTACTTCGCGACCGATCACAACGAAGAAGAGATCCTCAATCCAATCATGGAAGATACAGACCTCAAGATCTCCGACTTAAAGAAAAACGAGGTCATTTTGGACAGTTCTTTCAAAGAGGATGAGGGGATCCAAGTCGGTGATCAAGTGATCGATAAAACCTCTAAGCAAAAACTCAAGGTCGTGGCCTTCGCGAAAAATGCCAAATACGGCTACAGCGAGATTGGCTTTATCAGCTCGGATACCTACACAGGCATGCGACAAAAAACAGATCCAAGCTATCAATGGCAAGCCCAAACCCTCGTGACCAAGAAAAGCATCCCTTCTAGTGATCTAGCCAGCAACTTGATGGTGGCGGATAAGAAGCAGGTGATCGATAAAATCCCTGGCTACAAGGCTCAAAACCTGACGCTACGGATGATCACGTGGGTTCTCTTACTCGCTTCTTCTGCTATCCTTGGGGTCTTCTTCTATATCCTCACCCTGCAGAAGTTGAAACAGTACGGTGTCTTGAAGGCTATTGGCATGTCCATGAGCCAGATTACCTATGTCCAACTATCCCAGCTCACCATCATCTCCCTCATTGGAGTGCTGCTGGGGCTTGGCTTGGCAACCATAATGGCGCCATTTTTACCTAATAGCGTCCCTTCCTTTATGACCCTGAAGGACAATCTCACCATCTCGGTTAGCTTTATCCTAACTTCTATTTTGTGTGGTGCCTTGTCCCTTGTTAAAATCAAAAAAGTAGATCCAATCGAAGTCATTGGTGGAAATGGAGAATAAGATGGCCATTATCGAATTAGAAAATATCAGAAAATCTTACGCCGATGGCAACCAGATGCACCATGTCCTCAACCAGCTTAATTTAAGCGTCGAACCCAACGAATTCGTCGCCATCTTGGGCCCTTCAGGATCTGGTAAATCCACGCTTTTAGCCATCGCTGGCTTGCTTTTGTCAGCAGATGAGGGGCAGATTCGTATCGCTGGCCAAGACTTGACCGGCCTCAACCAAGGCCAATGGACGCAAAAACGGCTGGAATTGCTCGGTTTCATCTTTCAAGATCACCAGCTCCTCTCCTATATGAAAATCGGTGACCAGTTAGAACTGGTGGCCAAATTAAAAGGGGAAAAGGACAAGAAAAAACGCCAAGAGGAAGTCAAAGCCTTGTTGGCAGATCTGGGTATCGAAGCTTGTTACCACCAATACCCAAATCAGATGTCCGGTGGACAAAAGCAACGGGCAGCCATTGCTCGCGCCTTCATCGGAAATCCACAGGTCATCTTAGCCGATGAACCAACGGCTAGCCTAGACCCAGATCGAGGGCAAGAAATCGCCCAATTAATCCGAAAAGAAGTCAAATCCAAAAACAAGAGCGCCATCATGGTGACCCATGACCGCTCTATCCTGACCTATGTGGATACCATTTATGAATTAAAACACGGCCAGTTACTAAAGGTAGAAAAGGTTGATTAAATACAAGAGAGTGGAACAGAAATCGGTAATTCGTTAGAATTCGATTTCGTCGTCCCACCTCCGCACAGTTGAGTAGGGCTGTAAAAGCTGATGAAATCAGCGTAGTAGAGCCCACTCAACCACTGCGTCTTGCTAAACAATCCAAAAATAATTGAAAGGCTAGGACTTTTGTCCCAGCCTCTTTTTATTCTTGTGGCTCCTTGGGCAGTTCCATACGGAAGCGCAAGCCCATAGCCGTTTTGTCAAATTGGTAGGCCAGTTCCTCATGGTCTAGCAAGTGTTGGACCACGAAGAGTCCCAAGCCGCCTTCCTTCTTCTGACGGCTAGCGGTCATTGGCATTTCAGCAGTCTCTACCATTTCTTGACTGGTATTTTCAACTGCCAAGTGCGTCCCTTCTTCTTCGAGACGGAGCTGGATCTCTCCACCGGCATCCGAATGCTTGACTGCATTGCTGATGACATTTGAGAGGACCAATTTCAGAATCGCTGGGTCCATATAGATTGGTTTGGCTGGGATCTGATTGTCAATCGTGAGCGAGCGAGATTGAGCCAAGACCTTGTACTGGTCGAGGATCTGCTCTAAGGCCTGATCAAGCTGGATCCACTCCTTGTCACCGGCTAATTCTTGGACAGAAGAGAGAGACAGGATTTCTAAGACGATCTGGTTCATCTCATCGACGATATCGAGGGAGACCGACAGGTAGCGGTCCCGATCCTTGTAGCGGCCGATCTTATCCCGCATATTTTCTAGGATAATCTTCAAGCTGGCTAGAGGCGTCTTGAGTTCATGCGAGGCTCCCCGTAGGAATTCCACCTTCATCTGCTCCAACTTCAGATTTTCCTGTTTCTGCTGCTCTAGATTGTCGATCACTTCTAGGAGATGGTGATAGAGATCATTGATCTGTTGCTTAATAACGCCGATCTCATCCTGCGAGTGAATGGGAAGACTAGCTGTCCGATCCAAACGCTTCATCCGCTTGGTCATCTGCTTGATCTCAAGGATTGGAGCAGAAATCAGGCGGGCATAGAGATAGGAGGCAATCAGCGACAGAACAAAGGAAGCCAGAAGACTATAGGGAAGAAAGCCCAGACTGATGTCCCGCGCTTCCTTTTGGGAATCGACAGTTGCTAAGAATTGCAAGGTCAAGTCCTTTCCCTCTTTAGTCTGGATCTTTCGCTCCTCAATGACCAGGGAATTGTTCTGGCTATCCGGGTTCAGGAGCAAGTCATCCTTGACCTCTAGGGCATTTTGTTTTTCCTTGCCCTTGATCGAGACCTTGATATCATTGGTCTTGGAATAAAGGTCGATGACCGACTCAATAGTCCCTTCTTCCTGGCCTTGGAAACTCTTGGCCAGGGCCTGTGATTTCTTCAAAATCGTCTGGCGCTGGGACTCGATATAGGTCGATGGGAAAATAAAGTAAACCGAAGCATGGAGAAGGATGACTAAGCTACTAAAAAGGGCAAAGGTAATCAGAAAGATTTTTGCAAAGATACTCCGTTTGGTCATGGTCTCTCCAATTTATAGCCGACATTGCGTACCGTAACGATACAGTCCAACTCCAGTTTTTTTCGTAGTTCCTTGATATAGACATCGATCACCCGGTCAAAAGGAATCTCTTCTGTCTCCTTCCAGACGGCATCGAGGATCTGAGAGCGGGTCCGGGCCTTGCCCTCATGCTGGAGCAAGTATTCCAAGATTTCCAACTCCTTAGCATTCATGGAAATGGCTTGGCCTGCTAGGCTGGCTGTGTAGCTCTCAAAATCCACCCGTGCCTCTCCATAGGTGAAGACCCGTGAAGGTTGAAGCTTTTTAAAAATAGCTTCGATACGGACCTTCAAGAGGGACAAGGAGAAGGGTTTTTCCAGATAGCCATCTGCCAACTCTCCAAAGGCTGTCAACTTATAGTCCTCGTCATGGAAGGCCGTTAGCATGAGGACAGGGACTGAGCTAGTCTTGCGAATAGTCTTGAGGACTTCCAAGCCATTGAGGATAGGAAGCTGGATGTCCAGCAAGACTAGATCCGGCGTCTCTCTGTGAAAGAGGTCCAGGGCCTCCTGCCCATCGCCTGCTTCAAAGACTTCATAGCCACATTCCATGAGATAGTCGCTCATCCCTTCTCGAATCAGGACTTCATCTTCTACGATTAGTATCTTCATACACTTTCCTTTTTATCTAAGAAACTTCTACCTCCTATTATACCCTATTTCTATTTTAGGAAACAATCTCTTATTCGACATCCACCAAAAGTTCCTTTGGTTTCTTATGCAAGAGCCATTGTGAAGAAAGGATGGATACAAGAATCAAGAGAAGGCCACCGACCAAAACAATCACCAGCAATTGGCTCGGTTGGATGTCCATATAGATATCTGTCAGGGTCTTACTGAAGCTTTCCGCCTCAGCTCCTCCACCAAGGTTGGCTGCAGAGGATTCTTGAGCCATTTGTTTGGCAATGCCACTGGTGACGTTTTTGAGCACCGTATCTCCCACTGCTTTGGCAAGAAGACCTGCGACTCCATAGGAGAGGAGGAAGGCTGGAATGGAAATCATGACCAATTCTGCCACAAATTGCCCTGCAATCTGTACCTTAGAAAGCCCTAGAGCCAGCAAGATACCCACTTCTCTGCGACGGGCATTGAGCCACAAGACGAGGAGAAGAGTGAGAAGCAAGCTAGCAAAGATAAGGCTACCGATAAACAAGTAGTCCGCCACTTGGAACATGCTGCTGATGGATTTTTGCAAGGCTGGGTAGTTGGAAGAGCTCTTAACCAAGTCAAAGTAATTCCATGGGATATCCAAGGCTTTGATTTTTTCGATCAAGGCATCTAGATCCTGATCCCCTTTGGCAAAGAAGGTAGCGTCCTCATAGGTAGCTGTTTGAACAGTATTGCCATAGAGTTTGGCAGCTGTATCCAAGTCAGAAATGAGGGTATCTTCATACAACTCTTGGGCGTAAGTTAGAGGAGCTTGGTTCTTTCCTGAGAACAAGCCTTTAATGGTCACTTCGACGGTTTCATTAGCCCCTTTTTCATTGTCAGCATCGTAGAGATTGGACTTGAGGCGCACCTTATCGCCTACCTTGAGACCATTCTTTTTCGCCAAATCTTCGTGCATGAGGATTTGGTTTTTGTCCTTATCCGTCAGGTGCTCCCCTTGGACCAGCTTGTAGGCTCCAGAGACAAACTTATCTTCTTTTGAAGAGTCATTGACCCCTGTCACCATCAAGGTATTCTTGAAGTGTTTAGCCCGCTCTGGAGATTGGTTTTGTAAGGTTTCTTCGGTCTCAATAATCTCGTGGTCTAGGATATCCGCGATAGCATTGATCCGCTTGATGGAGGAGGTGATCCCCTCTACCTGGCTGATTTTTTCGATATCTTCTCCTCTGAGATTCCCAGCTCCCCGAGGGGTTCCTGGATTGGTCCGGCGGTTGATCTGCATCGAGAAGCTATTGGTGATGGATCCCAAGCTTTCCGATGAAGCTTTTTGGGTTGCACCCTTCATCGAGAGTCCGATCAAGCTCAAGGTCCCCATGAGGAGAATGATGGCAAAGAGCAAGAGAGACTTGGGCCATTTACGTGTGATATAAGCAAAAGCATTTCGCAACATAGCATTCCCTCCTTACTTGCTCTTCTCAACGAGGCTACGGCGACTCAATTCCAAGACCACATCGGAGGCCTCTGCCACTTCCTTACTGTGGGTGACGACGATAACACATTTTTGGCGTTCCTTGGCCAACTTCTTCAAAATGGCAATGATGTCACCCGCTGTCTGTTCATCTAAGTTTCCTGTCGGCTCATCTGCCAAGATGACTGGTGCTTCTGAAACGAGCGCACGCGCAATAGCCACCCGTTGCTGTTGCCCTCCAGACAATTGAAGAACATTGCGTTTGATTTGCGTTTCATCCAATCCCAATTCCAAGAGAATGTCTTTCCCTGCTTGTTTGTTAACCAGGCGGACATTTTCCAGTGGCGTCAAATAGTCAATCAGATTGTAATTCTGAAAGACCAGGGAGACATGGTGCTTGCGGTGGTAGCTAGACCCTTTGGTCTGGATGTCCTCCCCATCAAAGAGAACCTGCCCCTTCTTGGGATTGTCCAGACCAGCCAAGAGGGAGAGGAGGGTCGATTTCCCTGCTCCAGACTGACCGATAATGCTGTAAAATGTCCCATTTTTGAACTGATAGTTCACGTCTGAGAAGATCTCTTCTTGGTAGCTTTGGTAACTATAGGATACATGTTTGAGTTCTAACATAGGTGTCATTTCTCCTTAACTCATTTTTGTTAATATTTCTTTTGGGGTCTTGCGCCAGATCAAGCTGGTTGTTGCACCGAGCGACAGAAGGATCAAGCACAAGAGGCTAGCATAGGCAATTCCTAAGGAAAGGCCTTGAGGGATTTGGTTGAGTAATTCTAGGGTCTGCTGTTGACCGGTCTGTCCGACAAATTGCTCCAAGAAACGATGGCTGATCATCCGCCCGATCAGAAAGGCTGGAATCACTGCCAGTAGGGATACCAACACCACTTCCAAGAGGAACTGTCTAAAGATCCGCCCCTTGCTCTTCCCAATGGCTAAGAGAACGCCGATTTCATGGATCCGCTCCCGTGTCCAGAGACTCAGTAAGAGCGATAGGGCACCGGCTCCCGTCACCAGGAGGACGATCATCATGATCCGCACCAGGCCTTCTAGGGTCTGAGAGGATTCCTTCATCTGGTCAAAGGCCTTGCGATCTTCGACCACGCGCAGAGACTGCCAATCCAGATCCAAGCTTTTGACTTGCTTCAAGAGGGCATCGATTTTCTCAGGATCTTTGACGCCAAAGGTGACCTGGGTCACTTCTTGCTGACTGAGACCAAGAAGCTTGGTCGCATCCTCATAAGGGAGGTAGACTTGATTTTCACTCAGATCAGAGGTCATTCCTGTGAATTTTTCCTGTTTCTTACCTGAAAAGATCCCTACGATTTTAAAGGTTTGCTCTTTGGCAGGAGTCTCTCCCATCTGAAAGCTGGATAAGGTCAAGGAATCTCCGACCTTTAGCTTGTTCTTTTTAGCCAACTCTTGGTGGATCAAGATCTGCCCGCGAGCCTTGTCGGATAAGTGCTTGCCTTGCACCAGTTGGAAACTGCCACTGCGGAAATCTAGGTGCTGGTCTGTCTTCTGGGTAAAGACAGCGCCTAGCGCTTGCTTGGCTTCCTGCCCCAAATCATCCCGCTCTACCGACTGCTGTCCCGTCACTGCTTCTTTACCAAGAATGCGAACGGGACTTTCATATTGAGGAACCATGGCTCCCACCCCAGCTAGCTGCTGCACCTTTTCAGCTTCCTTTAGAGGAAAGGGAGTATCCCCTTGCTTACTGGTCAGGGCAAAGCTAGTCCCAGCCGACTGCTTGATGTGGTCCTCCAACCTTTCTCCCACTTGCATCAGTGAACAACAAAAATACAAGCAAGAGAGGATCAAAAGGAGAATCAGAAAGAGAACCAGATTCCTCGTTCTTTTTCGAGAAATATAGGCGATTGCCTGTTGTAAGAGCATGATCTTACCCTCCATTTCAAGGTCCATAGCAATGCAATGTGGACGCTTTCATCATTTGTTATAGTTATTATAGAAAAGAAATGTGAAATGTTTATGAAATAAAAAAAGTTTCCTAGATTTTCTAGGAAACTTCGGATTGAGAAAAAGTCACCAGAGAAACTTTCCTTAGGTGAGGTCGGACGTCAGCGAACTTCTTTGAAGTTCCATGACTTAGTTTTGGACTTAAAGTTCCAAAACTCCCGAGTGCTAGAAACATAATTGTTTCTAGCACTTTTCTCACAGCGGAAAGTTTCAGCATATGTTTGAATAAGGCTAAAAGTCTATATCATTTATTCTTTTCAGCATCATTTAGTTTTTTAGCAAAAAAAGTTGTGCTACTATCTATCGTTTCCTAAAAATCTAGGAAACTTTATTCGATTTAAATAATATTAGGAAAATATACTTCCCACTTGCTTGACCTTATTTTTCAAAGACTTCTCCTTTTTGGATCCTTGAAAAGATCTGATCGGTCAGTCGGACATTCAAGAAGCTCCAAAGAGCGAAACCACCAAAGGTAAAGAGATAAATAGCTGTCAGTAACCGTTCAGGACTACTGAGACTGATATAAACCACTGCCAGATTGAAGAAGATAAGAAAGATGGTTTGAATAGGATTTAAGAGAGCAATGAGGAAACTATTCAGACAGACCTTTCTTGTAGGGTCTTCAAAGAGGCCGATATAAGGGAAGATCAAGGTCATCCCTCCACATAGAAGGACGATAAAGGGAAGCAAAATCCAAATCCCATACTCACTTAAGAGCGCCGTATTTGAAAAAAGACAGTAATCCAAATAAAGAAGGGCTGATAGTCCTAGGCAAGTCAACCAAATCACCGTCGCTTGCTTGAAATTAGCTCGAAAGATTCGGAAAAAATGAAAGACGAGATCCGTATCTACCCCTTTCAACAAGCGGTGCCACATGGTTGCTAAAGCGGTAAGCGATGCACCGATCGTGAAAATCGGAAGGCAGCAAACGATAAACAAGGTGTTCAAGATAATGATGTCTGTCAACCGGGTCAAGGTCTTGACCAAGCGTCCATCCAATGAAAATAATTTTTGCATCTTCTTCTCCTTGTTCTTCATCTCTATTTTCTTCCACTTCCTCCAAGGAAGCACTCAGGGGCTTTAGGCCCCTGAGTTACTTACTTGAATCACTTTAGACCCCTGTTACTTCACTTCTTTTTGGTAACGATCATAGGCATCCTGTTGAATCTTCATAAAGTCATCAATGCCCATCTTCTTCAAGGTTGCTTTGTAATCATCCCAATCCTTTTCGACGCCCCCTTCGACAACCCATTTAGAAGCTTGTTGGGTAACATAGGAGTTGATATCGACATAAATAGAGGACAATTTGTTCAATTCTTCTTGAGAGTAGATAACATTTGGATAGGCTGGCAAAGCGTATTGTTTCAATTCTTTGTCCATCTTCAATTTGAGGCCATCACCTTGTGTTTGGTCGATGTCGACATGACTATTGATATCATCAGACACATATTTTGGTCCAAAGTCACGAAGGGAATTGATCCAAGCCCATTCATCGGCTGATTTACCATCTTTTGGAGCCAAAACCTTGTACTTGTCGCCATCTTTTTCAGTCGCAATACCAAAGGAGCCATAGAAGTTTTGGATGCTGGCATCATCCGTGTAGAATTTATCCAACCATTTGAGCAATTTTGCAGGGTCCTTGCACTTATTCGTGATCAGGATTTCATTGCGTCCATAGTTCAAATGATCTGGGTCAGAAATGACATATTGTTTGCCATCAGGGCCTTTTAATGCTGGGAGAGGAGCATATTCGCTGGCATGTTGGCCAAAGGTTGCATCTGCTGTCCAACCACTTGATACACCGACACGCGCCACACCCTTGTCCATCCGTTTGGCAACAGACATGGAGGTATCTTCTGTAAAGAGTTCAGGGTCGATCAAGCCTTTCTTGTAGGCTTCATGCATCGCCGCTATCCCTTGTTTATAACTTTCTTCCGTCCGGAGGTAGACCGGTTTGCCATCTTTGACGGACATTTCATAGGTATTATCTCCACCAAGACGGTTGTTGAATGGCAAGATATAAGAGAAGGTCGGATCAAAGTTACCAGAGCCAAATGGAATTTCATCATTGACATCGCCATTACCATTGGCATCCTTGTCCTTGAAGGCTTGTAAAACAGTCACCAATTCATCATAGGTTTCCGGCATCTTCAAGCCAAGGTTGTCCAACCATTTCTTATTAATAAAGAGTTGGTTACCGACGATTGGCCGCATTGGCAATTTCTTAGGCAGACTGTAAATATGACCATCAGGGTTGGTCACCATGGCTTTTAATTTCGGTTCTTTTTCAAAGGCCTTGTTCAAGTTTGGCATATTATCCTTGATCAAGTCTTCCAATGGAATGAACATGTTTTGGTTCTGAGCAATTTCAGAATCCGTGAAGGCATTGGATCCCAAGAAAGCGTCTGGTAAATCTCCACTGGCAACAAGAACAGATTTCTTATCAGACCAGTCTGCAGCCACCATGGTATCCCATTTGATCTTGATACCCGATTCCTTGGCTGAATCATCTAGAAAACCTTTGTGATAGTCTTCCCCCCAATCCGACCAACGGACGGTCGTGATCTTGAAGGTATTTCCATCATTCTTGTCAGTGCTTGATTTATTTGTGGAAGCTCCACAAGCCGTCAAGCCAGCTAAAGCAGCTGCTCCAAGGAGCAAATAGGCAAATTTCCTGTTTTTCATGATCTTCTCCTATTCTTTCAAGGCCCCTATCATGACACCTTGATTAAAGTATTTTTGGACGAATGGATACAGCATCATAATCGGTGCTGTTGAGATAACGATGGCTGCATATTTCATCATATCAGCCTTAATACGGAGGTCAGAAGCTACCTCCCCTGTTGCTTGCGATTGCAACATTTGATTACTAATTAAGAGACGGCGCAGGATCAATTGCAGGGGTTGAAGATTTTCATTGGTCAAATAAATCAAGGCATTGAACCAAGAATTCCAGATCCCTACTGCTGTCCAAAGTCCAATAACGGCAATAATAGCCTTGGACAAGGGGAGCACGATCTTTCTAAAGTAATAAATGGTTCCGCACCCATCGATCTGGGCGGCTTCCCACATCCCTTCTGGAATACTATTGTTAAAGAAAGTCCGAGCTACAACGATATTGTAAGGAGATACTGCAAACGGTACAACCATTACCCAGAAGGTGTCGACCAATCCCATTTGTTTCACTGTCAAATAAATGGGAATCAAGCCCCCAGAGACAAACATGGGAACGATAAAGAAGACACTGACCCATTTCTTAGCAAAGAGGTCCTTTCGCGACAAGGCGTAACCAGCTGGGATATTAATGACCAGGGCAACGATGGTCCCTACAACTGTGTAGAGGATGGTGTTGAGATAGCTCTTTAGAAACAAAGGTTGCTCAATCAAGCGTTGATAGCCATCTAGTCGCCATTCCCTCGGGATAAACCAAACCTTACCAGTTGCCACATCAGACGGATTACTGAAGGAGGCAATAATGACAAACCACAAAGGGTAGACAATCAAAAGAATCAAGCAAATCGCTAGACCATAGATAAAAATATCAAAGAGGATTTCTGACTTGGTCTTTCTCGCATGTTGAAACAATTTCACAATTTCTCCTCCTTCCTAGAACAATCCTGTCTTGGTATAGCGTTTCGCAAACCAGTTGACCGACAGTAAGATGATCAAGTTAACCAAGGTATTAAAGAGACCGATCGCTGTCGAGTAACTATATTGAAAATTAATCATCCCCACTTTGTAGACATAGGTCGAAATGATTTCACTTCCTGCCAGATTGAGTGGATTTTGTAAGAGCAAGACCTTTTCAAAACCAACACTGAGTAGGCTTCCTGCTCTGAGAATCAAGAGAATCATCGCCGTTGGTAACAGTAAGGGTAAGTCAATATGACGGATTTTTTGCAATCGACTCGCCCCGTCCATGGTCGCAGCTTCATAAAAGGTCGGATCAATGGCTGATAAAGCGGCTAGATAGATGATACTATCCCAACCGATATGTTGCCAGACATCACTCCAGACATAGACACCTGCAAAGCTACCCGGTTTGGATAAGAGGGCAGGCATCTTTAAGCCGACCAATTTGAGGACATTGGCTAACAGTCCACTACTTGGAGAGAGAAAAAGAATAATCATCCCACACATGACCATGGTCGAGATAAAATGAGGCAAATAAGTTGTTACTTGAAAGATTTTTTTGAACTTGCCCACACGAATCTGGTTGCAAATAATAGCTAGAACAATCGGCAAGGGAAAACCAACCAGAATACTGTAAATAGAAATTTTCAAGGTATTCTTCATGGTTGTTGCAAATTGGAAGGATGAGAAGAACTGGTTAAAATACTTGAGACCAGCCCAAGGACTTCCAAATATCCCAGTAGCGGGAGAGTAATCTTTAAAAGCGATGACTAGACCCGCCATAGGGATATAGGCAAATAAAATCAATAAAATAATCGATGGTAGGAGCAGCACATATAAAGGAATATTTTTCTTAAATTTGCTCTGCTTCGCATTTACTTCACTTTTCATAAGGCCCTCCTTTTCTTTCTCCTCTATTTTATAGGAATCCTTTCCATCTTTATAGAACTTTTTCGTGCATCTTCATTCACTTTTCCGTTTTCTCCACACAAAAACATGTACTTTCCCGATTTTTTTTACTTTAATATCGGTTTTGTTCATGAATCCGTTTTCAAATAGTGCTATAATATATGTGAGGTGCTCATTATGAAAGCTATTCACAGAAGTACACGAGATCACTCGATTCAATTTTTTTCGCGCCTACTCTTTCTCCTCTTAGTCGTCAATACCTTGATCAACCTTCTGATTGGCGGGATTAGCCGAAATTTTATTAAACACCAAAATATGCTCCATTTAGAGGACTCGATTCATATCTATGCGGATTCCTTAAATACAGAGCTTCACTCCGTTGAGCGTTTTATGTACAGTACCATTAGCCACAATGACTATTTGACAGAGCTCAATACCCCGCTTGATTTCACGGATTTTCATGAAAATCTAAAAAAATTGCGGATCGATTTTACGGAGTTTCAGTACCAGATGGATAGCCCCATTACCTTTTTCATAGAGACAAGAGATATCCCCCATTTTTTCAATGCCTCCAGTCTTCAACTGCCCTACCTGGACTATGTACAATTGAAAGATCATCTTAAAACCTATGACAAAGAAACAGACAAGACCAATCAAAAATGGCAACGAATCAGCCTGAACCAGCATGATTATCTCTTAAAATCCCTCCATTACAAGGGCAAGGCTATCTATGCCATCATTTCTACCCAGGATATTTTAAAACCCTTGCAAAAGCTCAATATTGGGAAAAAAGGGCGCTTATCCATCGATCGACCCAACCAGATTCATGCTACAGATTCAGTCATTCAAGCCGATAGCAATCAAACCCACCTGCCTTTTGATCTGTATGTGACGGTCGATTACGGGGATGTTTTCCGTACAAATATCGTACTGGAAACCCTTCTCTCCTTGGTCCCTTTGATCATCGCCGTTCTCTCCACCATTCTGATCCTTTATATTCGTCAACGGATGATCCAACCGATGAAACGACTCACCCAGCGTCTTTCTCAGCTAGATGCCGCTTCTACCAAGCTAGATGTGATCGAAGACCAAGGGATCTTAGAGATCGATCAGGCCAATCACAAGCTCAATCAGGTCCTGATCCATATGAAAGATCTCCAAATTCGAGCCTACCACGCGCAACTCAATCTCAAAAAAGTCGAACTCAATTACCTCAAAAATCAAGTCCGACCCCATTTTTACCTCAACATGCTTTCCATGATTCACAGCATGCTCCAAACCAAGGACTATAAGGAAATCGAGGAATTGACCAAGGTGACTTCCAACTACTTGCGCCACCTCTTTCAAGCCAACCAAGATTTTAATCGCTTAGCAGATGAAATCCAACATATCCGAAATTACCTAGAGATCCAGAAAATCCGCTATGGGGACAACATCCACTTTGACCTGGACTGGGACCCTGGTCTGAAAGATGCGGCTATTCCCCCTCTGCTTCTACAAACCTTTGTGGAAAATGCCATCAAACACGGCTTTTCTTTCCAAGATTCCTTCCACATTCAGCTTTCCATTCATGAAGAAGCAAACCAACACCTTGCCATTTCCCTTCAGGATAATGGACCCGGTTTTAGCTCCGCTATCTTACAAGATCTAGCAGAGAAAAAATCCTTAGTCACAGAAGATGGTCACCACATTGGTTTGACCAATGCACGGGAGCGACTAGATCTCCTCTATCCAGATCACTACACGCTTCAATTTTCAAATGGATCCCAAGGAGGTGCCCGCATCCAGCTAAGCCTTCCTTATGAACCCTACAAAGGAGACACACATGAATATCCTACTCGTTGACGATGATCGTTTTATCATTAAAGCCCTACAGGAAACCATCCATTGGGAAGCCTTGGGCATTGAGCAGGTATATACCGCCTCCAGTCTGAGCCAAGCCCAAGCCATCATTCAAAGCCACCCGATTGCCCTCATGATCAGTGATATCGAGATGCCACAAGGCAGTGGGCTAGATCTCCTAGCCTGGGTCCGGTCAGAAAAATATGACATTCAAACGATCTTCCTCACCAATTATGCTGATTTCAATTATGCCCAAAAAGCCATTGAACTCCAAAGTTTTGAATACTACCTCAAACCGATTGACCCCGACCGCTTAGAATTTATCATTCAAAAAGCCCTCAATAAGATCAAGCGCCACAAGAGTGTGGCCCAATTAGCCCAGCAAGGACAAAGAGAAGCTGAATTTTGGCATGACTACCTACGAAAACCGCGTCCATCTCAAGTGGAACAGCTCCTTCAAGAAGTCATGAAGCTCGGCTATAGTCCCAACCCACATGAAGACTACCTTTTGGTCCTCATCACCCTCCACTTAGTTGAAGAAGACTTTCAGCCCAGTGTCCCTTCTTGGCGTTTGCAGCTCCGCCATTGTATCAAGGATCTCTCCCTGGATTTCCCTGTCCACTACTGCGCTCTCAGTAAAATCGAAAACCAGACCGATCGCTACCTCTGCCTCTTCAAAAAAAATCAAACCGCAGAGTGTGCAGACTTCCTAAAGGCCATTCAGCAGAAGATCCAGCAAGACTTAGACCGATCCTCTATCCTTCTTTACTCAGATACGATTTCCCTTGAAACCCTCTTAATGAAGGCTCTTCAACTCTGCCAATACAGTGACGAACAAGTCTTTCATTGGAACAGTATCCACTCCTATGCTTGTTTTGGTCCCAAACCTCAAAAGCCTACTCATCGGACATCGCTCACGTTTACAAATCAGCTAGAGACAGAACAGCTCCTCCAAATCATCCGTAGCTTAGAGAGTCAGGATCGCATCCCGCTCTCAGCTCTGAGTGAACTCCAGCTAGACTGGAGCCAGCAAATTGGGATTTATCTGGACAAGAACGGCATTCTCGCCCACAAGTTATTTCAAAACAAACACCATCAATTTCTCTTCGAACGGCGTTTTCATGCCATCGAAGCTTTTGAAACCTATATCGGGGATTACTGGAGCTCTGCTCGCCATTATGTGATCGATCTAGAGCACCAATCAAATCTCATCCAGCGGATCACTGACTACATCGATCACCATTACAAGGAGGATATCAGTCGCACCAAGCTGGCCGAAATGGTTTTTCTCAGTCCAGATCATCTAGCGCGGATGTTTAAGCGCGACACCGGCGAAACCCTGGTGAAATACATCACCGATAAACGGATGGCCGCCGCAAAAGAAATGCTATCACAAAGCGATACCCCCATTTATCAAGTCGCCATCCAAGTAGGCTATGACAACTACTCCTACTTTACAAAGGCCTTTAAACAAAAAGTCGGCCTCTCCCCAGGAGATTACCGCAAGCAATGCCACGAAGCCTTTTAAACAAGAAAAAAACCTTTGAAAAAGGATTCCTTTTCAAAGGTTTTATTTTCTTTTCTTTCTGATTTCTTTTTCAATGGCACTAGCAATTTTCTCCACCATATAGGCCGTCTGGAGATTGCGTAAGATCAAGAGGGCCCAAAAACATGTAAAGAGCATTTGACCCGCCATGGTCGCTTCATTGAAAAAGTATGTCTCCATAGCAGTAAAGACTGCTATCACTGCAAATTGTTTTCTATTCATAAAATTATTTTACCATGATTCAGTAAAAAATTCATGTCTTAATCGTCTTGCAGGGTGATTTTATCGGATAAAAAGTGAAATTCCTCAGGGATGACACTTTCCTCTTCTTCTACCACTTCCGCTTTTTGCCCACGTGCCTTAGCCGAAAACTCTGCCCGAATTTGGGTCCATTCTTCCATCGAAACCGCTAAAATCTCTGGCGAGAAGCCGGCAGCATTGCTGAGAATATTGCCAAACATGGTATTGAGGTTGTCCCGCTTCATGGTCTGTTCAGCATTAAAGGCAGACTCAAAGGCTAAAATAGCGTGATTTTCATTGGCAGCAACCGGCTGGGATCCGATTAAGAGGGCCTTATCCGCACCTGCCAAGCTCTCGATAATTTCCCCCCAAGCGTTCTGAAGACGGATCAAGTTGGTCCGTGCCAACTCTGGGTTTTCAACCGCCTCTTGTAAAATGGCGTTGACCTTGTTTCGATCTGCACGGTAGCCCTTGTTCGACTTGGTTGGACGCGCTACTGCTGGTTTTGAAGCAGGAAGACTGCTACCTGATTGCGCTAATTGTTGCTTAAGTTGAGCGACTTCCTTCTTCAAGTCCTCCAGCTGGGCTAGCACATTGGAAGGAACTTCCACAGCAGCTGAGTTAGAAACTTGGCCTGTGCTTTCAGCCAATTTAATGGTCATCATTTCAGTATAGATACGCGGTTGCAGACTATTTTTGATGTCCGCAAGACTGGTCGTCGCCTGGTCAATCAGGGCAAAAAGACGGGCTTGATCAGCTTCCAGATTCGCCGCAAACAAGTCACTAGCGTGAGTGTTTTCGCCACCTGTCTGGACAATCAAGAGATCTCTCAGGTATTGAAGTAAGTCCGTAACAAAACGGGCCATATTCTTGCCATTATCAAAGATAATCGTAAGCTGATCCAGCGCCGCTGTCGCATCATGAGCCATGATGGCAGCTACGTACTGATCGAGCGCAGCTAGACTGATGGAGCCCGTAATCTCTTCAGCGATTGCTGTCGTCAACTCACTACCTGCAGTTAGACTCAGGGCTTGGTCCAAAATGGACAAGGCATCCCGCATCCCACCTTCAGCGCGTCGAGCGATGATATGCACAGCATCTGCTTCATAGGCAATGCCTTCTGTAGCTAAGATACTTTCCAAATGATGAACGATATCCGGCAGTTTGATGGATTTGAATTCAAAGCGTTGCACCCGTGAAAGGATGGTGGCTGGAATCTTGTGTAACTCCGTTGTTGCAAGGATAAAGACCACATTTTCTGTTGGCTCTTCCAGCGTCTTCAACAAGGCATTAAAGGCCCCTGTTGAAAGCATATGGACCTCATCGATAATGTAGACCTTGTGCTTGGCTAGACTCGGAGCATAAGTGGATTTGTCGCGAATATCCCGAATTTCATCGACCCCATTGTTGGACGCCGCGTCGATCTCAATGACATCTTCTAGGCTCCCATTGGTAATGGATTCACAGATATAGCAGTCGTTACAAGGCTCCCCATTGACTTGATTAGGACAGTTCATAGCCTTAGCAAAGATCTTGGCTACACTGGTTTTCCCAGTACCACGAGGACCCGAAAAGAGATAGGCATGGCTGATCTTCTCCTGCTCGACGGCCTGTCTCAATGTCCGTGCCACTACTTGCTGGCCGACCAATTGGCCAAAGGTCTGGCTACGGTATTTCCGATATAAAGCTTGATACATTAGTTCTTAACTCCAAACATCTTAAAGTCCCAGTATGTCTTTTCGATCAAGAGAGCGACAAACTCTTCTAAATATTCTTGGTCCAGCTGATCGTAGTCAGAGACACACTCCGAATCCAGGTCCAAAACCCCAAGGAGCTGACCGTTCTTGACCATAGGCACCACAATCTCACTCATAGCTCGGCTATCACAGGAAATATAGTTGGCATGTTGGCGCACATCATCGACAATCATGGTTTCCCGCTTTTGAGCTGCTTCTCCACAGACACCCTTTCCAAGAGCGATATGGACACAAGAAACACCTCCCTGAAAAGGTCCCAAGATCAATTCCGTTTGATCATACAAATAAAAACCTGCAAAGACCGAACGAGTCAGGGCTTGATTTAAAAGAGCACTGGCGTTGGACAGATTAGCCAAGGCATTGGTTTCTCCCATTAAGAGAGCATCTAATTGAGCCAGCAAGAGCTGGTATTGTGATTCTTTTTCCGAATGTTTCATACCTTCCATTATACCAAATCTTTGCCCAAAAATTAAGCTTCAAACAACGAAAGAAAAGAGAGTGGGACAGAAATCGGTCATTCGTTAGAATTCGATTTCGTCGTCCCACCTCCGCACAGTTGAGTAGGGCTGTAAAAGCTGATGAAATCAGCGTAGTAGAGCCCACTCAACCACTGCGTCTTGCTCGACAATCCAAAAATAATTGAGAGGCTAGGACTTTTGTCCCAGCCTCTGGAATATAGATAAAGTTATCTTAAAACTTTTCTCACGGCGGAAAGTTTCAATATATTCTTGATTCATTTTAAAAATGAAATCTCAGTTTTATTTCTTTGCAGAATCATTTAACTCATTCTTCTAAAAATTATTTTATCTATTCATGTCGCCGATTGAAGTGAAAGACCTCAAAATACTGAATGGCACGATAGATTAAAAAGATAGTCAAGATGATGGACACCAGCCAGATGGTCGCTAACCCATAAAACTGGATCAAGTAGGTCGAAAAAATGGCCCCAAAGACGAAACTCCCGATCAAGCAGGTCATAAAAATGGCTTCCCAAAGGAATTTCTTCTCCTTTTCTCTGACAAAATTCCCATAAGCCACCATGGTTTTCTTGAGATTTCCTGTCATGAAGGAATGATTATAGGCGTAGCCATCCACTTCTCCAAAAGAGGTCGCTACGATTCCCAAACTCAAGCCAAAAAAAGGCACGATGAAGACATTTTTTACCGATGCTGGCAAAAATCCCGTCACCAAGGTTGTGAGGATAAAGGGCACCAAGGTACTGAGGCGCCAAACTGAGTTGTCAATCAAGCGACGCAAGACCGTCATCAAAAAGATTCCCAGCATAAAGGCCAGCATGGTCGCTAACTTTACTTCTACATCTGAGATCTGCTGCCCAATCAAGCCGACCGATAGAAAGACTACGTTTCCGGTCTGGCCGGCCACCAAGGTCCCACCTCGACAAATAAAGGTATAAGCATCTGAAAAACCTGCACACATGGTTAATAAACAAGCGAACGCCTTGGTCCGCGAATGAAACTCCCTTTTCATTTCCACTCTCCCTATGAAAAAGAGGGAGCGGTACAAAACGTTACATAACGTTTTTCGTACCACCCCCGCAACATTGATGGAGAACTCTTCCGAGTCTTTTAGCGAATGAAGAGCCTCACCAACTACTGCGACATTCCGTAATTCCAACTATTGTTATTGGATTGGAGATCGATTTCCCTCTTTCTCCCTATTTTTATTTTCCTTCACGCGCTTCGTTGAGGATTTTTTCAATCTTGGTTGTGATCAAGTCAATCGCAACCGTATTGGTCACACCCTCAGGAATGATCACGTCCGCATAGCGCTTGGTTGGCTCGATGAACTGGTGGTACATCGGTTTTACCACACCAAGGTATTGCTCAATGACACTATCAAGACTCCGGCCACGCTCCTCCATATCGCGCTTGATCCGGCGAATGATCCGCACATCATCATCGGTATCAACGAAAATCTTGATATCCATCAAGTCCCGAAGGCGCTTGTCTTCAAGGACTAAGATTCCTTCCACGATGAAGACATCTTGTGGTTCCTGACGATAGGTCTTGCTACTGCGCGTATGCTCTGCATAGTCATAAGTTGGAATATCTACCGGACGACCCTCCAAGAGTTCATTGATCTGCGCAATCATCAAGTCCGTATCAAAGGCAAAAGGATGGTCATAGTTAGTCTTAATCCGCTCCTCAAAGGTCAAATGACTTTGGTCCTTGTAATAAGAATCATGCTCAATCATGGCAATCTTTTCATTCGGGAAATTGGCCAAAATGGCACGAGACACACTGGTCTTTCCACCACCAGAGCCACCAGTAACACCAATAATAATAGGTCTATTTTGCATTTTCTACTCCATTACCTCTAGTCGTCTGAGAAGAAATAGACATCTCAGATACATCTTATCCATTTTACCATATTTTTGCCTAGACATGAATAGTTTTTCAGTCAGAAATTTGGAAACAAAAAGGACCTTGCGGTCCTTTCATTATTTCACTTTTTCTAATTTAGCAGCAAATTCATTACCACCACGTAAGACGAGTATATTCTTTCCACCGTTTACAGGTACGAAACAATAATTTGAATTAGCTTGTATATAGACTTCCTTAGCGCTCTTCACTTGATAACCTTGTGATTTCACCTCTTCTTGAATTACTTCAAATGTGTGTTCGATCTCTTCTTTAGAAGTCGTGTCTCCATCATACTTTTCTGAATCAGCTAGAGAATAGAATGCGTAAGCCTTGCTATCGAAATACTTATCACTAATAATTCCGTGATCTGAAATCTGAACAGTTGTATTATCTCCTTCTGTCACATTCTTCCATTTTCCAACCATGGCCTTTGGTGTTTCAACCTTGTGATAGACCAAATTATCTTCAAAGTTTCCTTTGTATGACTTATAAGTTTTCAAGTCAAATAAATCATTTCTTAAAATAATATTGCTTCCGTCTTTTTGGAGCAAGTTATAGCGTGTGTTCCCACCAGACTTAATAACAACTATTTCTGTCGTCTTCAGGTTAAATTTCTTATCGACATCCGCAAGTGAATGCAAGTCAGTTGCATTCAACAAAGAAAGTGCTGTATTAAATTCTTTTTTCGCTTCATTGCCCTTGAGAACCTTTTTGATGGTCTCATCGCCATTGACTCTTTGTTTCTTTCCGCTTAGTTCATAAGTAACCGGACTTGAATCCGTATCTCGCAACCAAACGCCATCTACACTTGGTCCTCCTGTAAAGAAAAAGATCCAAACCAATGCAATGACTGTAACGGCAGCGACGACTGCAACACCTAACTTCGTTGGTTTATTAAAAGTCAATTTCGGTCTTGGAACAGGTTGCAAGGTTTTCGCAGATGGTTGTGGTTGGACAAATGCTGGCTGCTCTTGTGAAAGAGGTGCGCTAGGTGCAACAGGTTCTTCTTGAGCAGGAGCCTGCGCTTCAGTTGCTGGAGCTAGTGCCTCAGTTGTTGGAGTCGGCGCTTCTTTTCGCTCTACGACAAACTCCCCTTTTTCACGCGCTTCTTGAAATTCTTGCATACTTGGCTTACGACCATTGATCGCTTCAAAGTATTCAACCCAATCTTTTTGATTCATCATATCCCCCTTATTGATTCATCATAAAAACTAATCATATTATACCACAAATCCATGGTATATTTTGTGATTTTCAGAAAATAAAAGAAAAAATCCAAGTAGTTTTCCACTTGGACTTTCTTCCTTATTTCAAAACTTTTTGTGTTTTCGCGTAATTGGCTTCGACAGCTTCTTTTTCAGCCTTCCACCAGTCTTGGTGGTCTGTATACCACTTGATAGTGTCTTCCAAACCTGCTTCGAAGTTTGTGAATTGTGGTTCCCAACCCAATTCTTCACGCAATTTGGTTGAATCAATCGCGTAACGCAAATCGTGACCAGCACGGTCTGTTACACGGTCGTAGGCATCTTTTGGTTGACCCATTTTTTCAAGGATGAGTTCAAGCACTTCCTTGTTGTTCTTTTCACCGTCAGCACCGATCAAGTAAGTTTCACCGATACGGCCCTTAGTGAGGATAGCCCAAACACCAGTTGAGTGGTCGTTAGTGTGGATCCAGTCACGGACGTTTTTCCCTTCACCATAAAGTTTTGGCTTGATACCCGACAAGATATTGGTGATTTGACGTGGGATGAACTTCTCGATGTGTTGGTATGGCCCGTAGTTGTTTGAACAGTTAGAAATGGTTGCTTTGACACCAAAAGAACGTACCCAAGCCTTCACGATCAAGTCTGAAGCAGCCTTAGTTGATGAATAAGGGGATGATGGGTTGTATTTGGTCTCTGCTGTGAATTTTTCTCCAGGACCTTCCCCATGTCCAGGAAGATCTTCACGCAAGGGAAGGTCCCCATAGACCTCGTCTGTTGACACGTGGTGGAAACGAATATCATATTTACGAGCAGCTTCCAAAAGTGTGTAGGTACCAATAAAGTTTGTGTGGATAAATGGTGATGGGTCGTTCAAGGAGTTGTCATTGTGACTTTCAGCCGCATAGTGAACAATGGCATCAGCCTTAGCAGCCAATTTATCAACCAATTCAGCGTCAGCAATATCTCCCACAACCAACTCGACACGATCTCCAAGGATTTCTTCGATATTAGCACGGTTACCAGCGTAAGTGAGTTTGTCAAGGACAGTTACATGTACATCTGGATGGTTGTTGTAGACATAGTGTACGAAGTTTGAACCGATGAAACCTGCGCCACCAGTTACGATGATGTTTTTGTATTCAGTCATTTTTTCTCCAAATAGTTTTTAGTTTTGATTGTTCCTTGCAGTCGCGATACTGCTATGCAAGGTTCATTTTTACAAATCTTCTGCTTTTAGGGGTTTAACGTCTTTGAGCAATGGGTGATTCTTGTCTGCTTCTGAGACTTCTGCTTCTTCCAAGTTTTCCCATTGGATGTCTAGGCTTGGGTCTGCGTAATTAACAAATGCATATTTTGGCTTGAGCTCCAATGCCCAGTAATCATTGACTAAGTAAGTATAAGCCACCTTATCCGTCAAAACTTGGAATCCATTGGCAACGCCACGAGGGACAAAGATTCCTTTAGAAGCATCAATCACAGTTTGGTAGGTGTTCCCAAAGGTCTCACCTTCACGAAGGTCTACCCAAGTACCGAGAACCTTTCCTTCATCTGCTACAGAGATGTACTTGTCCCAAGGTTCTGCATGCAAGCCACGCAAGACATTCTTACGAGAGAATGAAATGTTATTTTGCAACTTGCCTTCCGCAAAGAAGCTTTCTGGAAAACCAAGAGGAAGCATCTTCTCTTTTTGGAAGTTTTCCTTGAACCAACCACGGTTGTCTCCACGAACTGGAATATCAAACTCCATCAAACCTGGGATCGCTTCAATCTTGCGGGCTGCTAATTCTTTCTCGAAAAATTGTTCTGTCATTATGCTTCTCCAATCAAACGGAGCAAATATTGTCCGTATTCGTTTTTCTTCAGAGGTTGAGCCAATTCATAGACTTGCTCTTTAGTAATATAGCCCATACGATAGGCAATTTCCTCAAGGTTGGCTACTTGAACGTTTTGCAAGCGTTGAACCGTCTCGATATATTGAGAAGCCTGCAAGAGACTTTCATGAGTTCCTGTATCCAACCAAGCAAAGCCACGGCCCATGAGCTCAACAGAGAGATCTCCACGCTCCAAATAGGCCTTGTTGACATCGGTGATTTCAAGCTCTCCACGAGGACTTGGTTTGATGTTTTTGGCAATCTCTACTACATCATTGTCATAGAAGTAAAGACCAGTCACCGCAAAGTTTGATTTCGGATGTTCTGGTTTTTCTTCGATAGAGATGGCATTCATATCCGCATCAAACTCTACCACACCAAAACGTTCTGGATCTTTGACTTGGTAACCAAAGACAGTCGCGCCTTTTTCTTTCGCTTCCGCCCGTTGCAACATCTTGGTTAAGCCATTTCCGTGGAAGATATTATCTCCAAGAACGAGGGCAACATGATCATCACCAATAAATTCTTCTCCAATGATGAAAGCTTGTGCCAATCCATCTGGGCTTGGTTGCTCAGCATAAGAGAGAGAAATACCAAGTTCAGAACCATCTCCAAGAAGCTCTTCAAAACGAGGAAGATCCTGCGGAGTTGAGATGATCAAGATTTCTTTGATCCCTGCCAACATAAGAGTTGACAATGGGTAGTAAATCATTGGCTTGTCGTAAATGGGCATCAACTGTTTGGAAGCGGCACGAGTCAAAGGATACAAACGAGTACCTGAGCCACCAGCTAAAATAATACCTTTCATAATGTTAGGCCTTTCTACGTAGTCATTACCCTTATTTTATCATGTTTATATAAAAAAGTCACCTTGCATTTGTGTTACAAGGAAATGAGAGTTGTAGAATTGTTGGCATTGGTCTTACTCATGATTCAAATAGATTACTGCTCCTTGACTGAGCCGTCTGAAAACCTTACCTTTACTCCCGATTTGGTCGTGCCTTTCCTAGAATCCATAAACCTTTGAAATTCTTCGTCCTCATTATGATAGATCCCACTCCTAATCTTATTCGCCTTTTTATCATAGGCCAATTCATGTTTCTTGCAAGTCCCGTCAACAAATGTGAGTTTCACCTCAGCTCCCCATGCGTCTGAAGGAATAGAGCTGTAGGATGGATTTAGAATCTCAATCTCCTCAATACCCTCGTAAGACCTCTTCAAGGTCTTTACAAGGCTGACTTCGTACTCTCGGTTCCGTTGCTTTTCCTCCAATTGTTTGTTCATATGAAACAAAGAAATCCCAGCTACCATAAGGAGAGCCAAGGCGATGACCAACATCCTTTTGCTTTTCTTTTTAAACTTGATTTTTACCATAAGATGATACTCCTTACTAATGAAGGTCCCTTTGAGCTGTATCTGACTATCTTTTTCTCAAAGACAATAACAGCAATCAAAAAGAGAGTGGGACAGAAATCGGTAATTCGTTAGAATTCGATTTCATCGTCCCACCTCCGCACAGTTGAGTAGGGCTGTAAAAGCTGATGAAATCAGCGTAGTAGAGCCCACTCAACCACTGCGTCTTGCTCGACAATCCAAAGACAAATGAGAGGCTAGGACTTTTGTCCCAGCCTACTTCGTTACATATTGTTCAACTGGATAATCTGCTGGATCTAGGCGCACCTTTCCTCCTGCCACTAGTTGGGCCAGGTGCCACCCAATAAGGGGACCAGTTGTGAGGCCAGACGAACCTAGGCCACTGGCGACATAAATACCAGCTTGATCGGGAAGTGCTCCCCAAAAGGGCGAGAAGTCGCTGGTGTAGGCCCGGGTACCCACGCGCTCACCGACAACTGTCGCTTGAGCTAGTTTTGGATAGTAGGTCAAGGCTTCTTCTTCCATTTGATTGAGCAAAGCTTGATCCATCGACAGGTCAAAGCCCATCTCATTCTCATGAGTAGCTCCCATACTGATCTTGCCTTGCTGGAAGGGAATGATATCTAGCTCTCCTTCTGGCATAACCACAGGATAATTATCCGTATCTAGGTCTAGCTGATAATCCCTCAACTGTCCTTTTTGCGGACGGACATCTACTTGGTAGCCGAGTGGCTCAAGGATTTGCCCCAACCAGGCTCCTGTCGCTAGGATGACTTGGTCATAGCTCTCTCCTGCTATCTGATAGCCATGATCCGTGACGGAGAGAGCAACCTCTTCCTTGATGACTCTTGCCCCACTTGCTTTAAGGAGAGTTTCCGTTAGAAGGGCTCCCTCTACATGGGCCCCACCCGAGGCATAAAGGAGCTGTTCAAAGCCTTGCAGACCTGGGAATTGTTGGGCCACTTCTTCTGTAGTAAAAATCGATAAGTCTCCGATTAAGGGAGATTCTTCCCGTCGACTCAGCGCCAACTGATAGAGTTCATCTAATTTCTCTTCCTTTTTCTTAAGAAGATAGACCCCTGTCTGCTGGTAAAAGTCTGTTTTGATTCCGTCTTTGGCTAGGTCCTCTACTAATTCTTGGTAGAAATCAGCTCCTAGCCGAGCCAGGCGATACCAGGCCTTGTTTCGCCGCTTAGAAAACCAAGGGCTAATGATCCCAGCCGCTGCCTTGGTTGCTTGGCCTACTCCGTGATCATAGACGGTGACATCTATCTGTGCTTCCTTGGATAAATAATAGGCTGCAGTGGATCCCACGATCCCTGCACCGATAATGGCAACTTTCATGATAACCCCTTAGATATGGTAAAAAGGATTGGTACTGACTTGACTGCCCAGCACTTCGATCTCCCACGCTTCCTCCGCCTTCCACTGATTGAGTTTTTCGACTAGTTTCGACACAAAGAGAACTTCGATATGGTGACCTGGATCCAAGGCCAGGAGACCATCGCTCAGCATGTCCTGAGCAGTGTGGTAGTAGATATCTCCTGTGATATAGACCTCTGCTCCCTTGGCGAGAGCATCCTTGTAAAAGGACTGGCCACTTCCGCCACAGATGGCGACGCGCTCAATCACTCGTTCCAAATCCGCCTGGTCATAATGAACCAAGCGCAAAGCATCTAATCCAAAAGTTCCTTTTACCTTATGAGCCAACTGCCCAAAGGTTTGAGCTGGTATTTGACCGATACGGCCGATTCCGAGTCCTTCTCCTGTCATACTGAGGGGCTCTGTATTTTCAATTTCTAAGAGCTGGCAGAACCAATCGTTGAGCCCATCTGGGACGATATCAATATTGGTATGGCTGACATAGACCGCAATATCATGCTTGATCAAGTCAATGTAGATCTGATTCTGAGCCCGATCGGCTACCAAATCCTTAATAGGACGGAAAATGGGCGCATGCTTGACAATGATCAAGTCCACTCCATGGGCGATGGCTTCCGCCACCGTCTGCTCCCGGATATCCAAGGCTACCATGACCTTCTTGATGTCTTTTTGCAGGGTGCCGACCTGTAAGCCACAGACATCTCCCTCCATGGAAAGTTCTTGAGGACAGTAAGCTTCATAGCGTTTGATGACTTCACTTGCTAGCATTTAGGACCTCCTTGATTTGGGCGATACGCTCTTCTAACGATGCTCTGGCGGATTGATTCTCAACTGGGACCTGCTCCAAAGCAAAGGCTAATTTCTCCACTTCCTTGGACCACTTTTGGACAAAGGCTGGGGCCTGTTCCAGCATCAAATAGGGACCAAAACGCAGTTCCTTGGCTGTCAACTCTTGAGAACCGTGTTCCACCACGAGGATCTCATAGAACTTCTCATTTTCTTCCAAGATAGCTTCATCGACAATGCGAAAATCATGATCTACTAACCAAGCCCGCAGTTCATCCTCTCGATTATTGGGTTGCAGGACCAAGCGAGAGACACCGGCTAATTTCTCAAGCCCTGCTGCTAGGATATCTGCAATCAAGCGTCCTCCCATGCCCGCAATAGTGATACAAGAAATGCCGTCTGTTGGTTCAAAGGCAGCCAAGCCATTGGCCAGACGGACCTCTATCTTATCTTCTAAACCATTATCGGCAACATTTTGGAGAGCAGACTGATAAGGTCCCTCAACCACTTCTCCTGCAATAGCAGCCTCAATCTTGCCTTCTTGTAATAGGGCGATTGGGAGATAAGCATGGTCACTTCCCACATCCAACAGACGCGCTCCAGCTGGGACGAAACTGGCCACCAAGTCCAATCGATTCGATAATTTTGTAAATTCCATGTGCTTCTTTCTATACTTTTATTCCACCCTTTAGTATACCATGTTTGCACCATTAAAAAAAGGCGCGACGGCGCCTTGTCAAATTGCTTCTATATTGTTCTAGCTAGATAGATAAGTTGAGAAATCTCTTATTTTTGGAGCCAATAAAATACGTATTGAGTTTCCGCAGTGAGAAAAGTGCATGGAACTATTTTGTTTCATGCACCCGGGAGTTTTGAAACCTTAGGTTCAAAACTAAGTCATGGAACTTCTACGAAGTTCGCTGACGTCCGGACTCACCTAAGGAAAATCTCAATACAATAGAATTATCTATGCTTAGACTTTAGTCAATTTCCTTATAGTCCACTTCCAAGCCACGTTGCACTGCTGGGCGATTAGCAATTTTCTCTGTCCAAGCTTGCAAATGTTTGTATTCCTTCACATCTAGGAAAATTCCAGCACGATCCCAGACCTTGTCTTGGGCTAGACGGCCATACCAAGACCAGATGGCAATATCCGCTATGGTGTAGTCATCTCCTGCAATATAAGGTTTGGTCGCCAATTCCTTGTCCAGTAGGTCCAATTGACGTTTGGCTTCCATGGCAAAGCGGTTGATGGCATACTCGATTTTCTCTGGTGCATAGTGGAAGAAATGACCAAAGCCTCCTCCTAGGAAAGGTGCAGCTCCTGTCTGCCAGAAGAGCCAGTTGAGCACTTCTGTCCGTTTAGCCAGATCAGTCGGGATTAATTTGCCAAATTTCTCCGCTAGATACAGGAGGATATTGGCCGATTCAAAGACACGAATGGCTTGATCGCCTGATTGATCCAACATGGCTGGAATTTTCGAGTTTGGATTGATGGCTACAAAGTCACTACCAAACTGATCTCCCTCACCAATCTTGATACGATAAGCGTCATAGCCTGCATCCACTCCCAGCTCTTTGAGTTCTTCCAGCATAATGGTAGCCTTGATCCCATTGGGTGTTGGAAGGGTATAGAGTTGGAAAGGTTGATCCCCTTTTGGAAGGGTTTGTTCAAAGCGGGCACCTGCTGTGGGTTGGTTCAAGCCACCCCAAGCTCCTCCCATTTGGCTCGGTGCTTTCCATACTTCTGGTAATTGATAGTCTGACATCTTTTTTCTCCTTTATTTCGCTACTCCTAGCATATCAAATATCGGCCTCCCTTTCAAAGATCTGCTACGCGAAGGCTACTTGACTTTTTTTGCCAAAATGATAGTATAGAAAAAATACAATTTTAAGGAGAAAACCATGTCCACGATCGATTTTCATAGTTTGGCAAAGACAGAACTTCACTGTCACTTAGACGGTTCCTTATCGCTTCCAATCATTCGCCAGTTGGCAGCTATGGCCAATATTGACCTACCTGCTAGCGATGAGGAGCTCAAGCACCATGTCACTGCGCCTGCCCACTGTGAGAATCTTTTGGACTATTTGGAGGCATTTGACTACATTCGGCCCCTCCTTCAAACTAAGGAAGCCTTGACGCTTGCTGCTTACGATGTGGCCAAGCAAGCTGCTCTCGAAAACGTCGTCTACATCGAAGTTCGTTTTGCACCAGAATTGTCCATGGACCAAGGGCTCACCGTCCCAGAAACTATCGATGCAGTCTGTGAAGGACTGCGTCAAGCCCAGGAGGAATTTGGCATTGTTGCAAAAGCCTTGGTCTGTGGTATGCGCCAGTCAGAGCAAGAAGTCACCTCTCGCATTCTTGCAGAAGCCAACCAAGTTAGTGATCAGGATTTTGTTGGTTTTGACTTTGCCGGAGATGAGCACAACTACTCTCCAGAAGATATTCGACCTTTAATCGAGCAAGTCAAGAGTTACCATCGTCCTATGACGCTTCATGCAGGTGAGTGTCATTGCCCACACTTTGTTGCCCAATCGATTGCATTTGGCATCAAACGCAATGGCCACGTAACGGCTCTATCTCATGAACCAGCCTTACTTCAATCCTTTATTGAAAATGGGGTCACTGGTGAACTCTGCTTGACCAGCAACCTCCAAACAAAAGCAGCGCCGACTATAGAAGATTTCCCTTATCTGAAGATGAAATCAGCCGGTGCTCGGATCAGTATCAATACCGATAACCGGACTGTATCTGATACCGACCTCACCAAGGAATACGCTCTCTATCATCAGCATTTCCAAACTAAGGAAGCTGACTTTTACCAACACAATGTCGATGCCATCCAGGCTTCCTTTGCTAGTGAGGAGGAAAAACAAGAACTCCTTAGCAAACTAGAAAAAGCCTATGCAGACTATCTATAAACGAAAAATGCTAGCAATATATGACTGCTAGCTTTTTGTATGGTTAAAAATTATTTTTTCAATTAAGAACCTATTTGTTTCAGTAAAAATAATGTCTTATTTTTAAAACTATTCAAGTATAAACTAAAAACTTTCCGCCGTGAGAAAAGTGCCTGAAACACTATTGTTTCAGGCACTCGGGAGTTTTGAAACCTTAGGTTCAAAACTAAGTCATGGAACTTCTTCGAAGTTCGCTGACGTCCGTACTCACATAAGGAAAGTTTCTAGGAAGACTTTACCTTCCATCTGCAGCTAGCACTTTTATAAAGTGCTAGCTTTTTTTAATCCTTCCACAAATCCATGGCCTTCAAGAAATCGTCTGAAACCGTTACATTGCGTGGGTTGGTTTGCTCACGTTCTTGTAGTTTCGCCTCTACTTGGGCCAGGCTGTTGATGCCTTCACTGCGCCAGTTGCGTAAAATGGCTTGGATATATTTCCAGTGAGGCTTGCCGTTAAAGACAGCTTCTCGTAAGGCTGCCTTGATCACATCTGGATCTGTCTGATCTTCGCGCACGGTCTTGGTCAGGTCTTCAATCTCAAAAGGCGTCAAGAGTCGTCCCAGTTCTTGTTGGAAGGTTTCCACCAAGTCCTTGATGACATTTCCCTTAGCAGGCGCGCTTTGTGCCTTCCCTTGTGATTGTGCTTCTAAAATCTCATCCAAGCGCTCCAGGGCAATGGTCGCATCAAAGATGGCTTCAATCTCGCCATTGAGCTCAATAGTCCGGTATTGAAGAAGTCCCTTGGTGGTCAAATTGGACATAATCCGATTGACCTCTGTCACTGTTTTTCCTAGATGACTAGCAATCTGATTAGGTGTCAAAGCCTCTTGGCCAGTCGTATTTTGAAGGAAGAAAAACTGCCAAACCAAGTAGTCATCTGCTTGGTCAAACAATTCATGATAATGAAAAAGCAAGGCACTTGGAAGAACCAAGTTGCCATACTTAAATGCTTGTGAATATGTCATAATTCCCCTTTATAGGTAACCATAAAATGAAATATCTTTTTCTAATTCTTCCAAGCGGTAAGGTGTTTCTTGATAAACCGCATAGTTGATCCAATTACTAAAGAAGGTCGTCGCAGCTAGATTCCAACGAATGCGAGGCTCTGTATTAGCGTCATCCCCATCAAAATAATTCTTAGGGACGTCTGGATCCAAGCCTGCCTTGACATCTCGGTGGTATTCTTTTGCCAGCGTATCGCGATCATACTCCAGATGGCCAAAGCTATAGACCTCACGCATGTCTGGACTGGCAATGATGGAAAGGCCAACTTCATTCCCTTGAGCGATCACTTGAAGATTGCTCTTTTCAAGGACTTCCTTCAAAGGAATATCTGTATAGCGAGAATGAGGGGCAAGGAAGCGATCGTCAAAGCCTCTCATGAGCAGACTTTCGGGACGCACCACTGCTTGATCATAGATACCAGATAGCTTGTCACAGAGCTCTACTTTTTGAATCCCGTAACGGTGGTACAGTCCAGCCTGCGCTCCCCAACAAAGGTGCAAGGTAGAAAAGACATGCCGTTTAGACCATTCAAAGACCTGGGTCAATTCTTCCCAGTAGTCTACTTCCTCAAAGTCCATCTTTTCGACAGGCGCCCCTGTCACAATCAAGCCGTCATAGTAATTATCCTTGATATCCTCAAAGGTCTTGTAAAAGCTCTCCAAATGCTCTGCCGCTGTATTCTTGGATTCATGGCTCGCCATATAGAGGAAATCTACATTGATCTGCAAGGGCGTGTTGGCAAGGAGCCGTAAGAGTTGGGTTTCTGTTGCAACCTTGGTCGGCATCAGATTAAGAATGAGAACATTCATCGGCCGAATATCCTGGTGAGTCGCCCGAACATCATCCATGACAAAAATATTTTCTGAACGAAGGATATCGACTGCTGGTAATTTTTTATCTAGAGTAATTGGCATAAAAAGCTCCCATCTTACAAGTTCTTAACTAACATTATATGATAGGAGCTTATAGTTTTCAATTATGGTTTTTCTGTAGCCAGTTATAGTATTAGACTATATTAGTAATGCATCAAGACTTTGTAGTCGTAATCGCCGATCGCTTCGCGGCCTTTCAAGTCGTCCAACTCGATCAAGAAGGCACACCCTGCAACGACCCCACCGAGTTTTTCGATCATTTCGATGGTTGCTTTCACCGTACCACCAGTCGCCAAAAGGTCATCAACAATGAGAACACGTTGGCCAGGTTTAATGGCATCCGCGTGCATGCAGAGGGTATCGACACCGTATTCTTTTTCGTAGTCAGCAGAGATGACTTCACGTGGCAACTTACCAGGCTTACGAACAGGTGCAAAACCAATTCCCAATTCAAAAGCGACTGGACATCCAACGATGAAACCACGCGCTTCAGGACCGACGATCATATCGATCTTCTTATCGGTTGCGTATTGAACGATCTCACGAACCGCATAACTATAAGCATTGCCATCTGCCATCAAAGGGCTGATATCACGGAAGGTAATCCCTTCTTGTGGATAGTTTTCAATGCTTGCAATGTAATCTTTTAAATTCATGGTTAACTTTCTTTCATAAAAAATTTTTACATTCCATTATACCATGAATTCTACTAACTTGCATCATTTTTGCCAAATCATTTTCCCAAGTCTCCGCGTCAAATGCAAAAATCCCACATCCGAAAAATGATGTGGGATTGGAAACATGCTTACTATTCTTCTATCAATTTATTGTACTCGATTTTCATATCCCCCAAGTTTTTCAGGGAATAACGGGAACTTCCATTTTTGAACCAGGTACCAAGAATATACTGCTCGGCAACTTTCTTACTTTGCTTTTTCAACCAAGTACGATCTTTGCCATAGGCAGCAAGTTGATCAAGGAGTTGTTGGCCTTTATAGATTTTGTTATCTGTTTCTAGATATACTTTTTCTTGCACTATAGCTTTTTTATGAGAGTCATAAACAAATCCAAATCCAATAATGGTTTTACTATTCAACTCATGATCATACAAATATAACCAATCAGAAGTTCCCTTAAATACTGTTACAGAAAGATGTTGCTTATCATCGACAATATTTTTGGAAAAAGAGAAAGTTTTATGTCCTTCACCCTCTTTAAAAGTATCATCACTTCCAATGATCTGCGTATAAGGCTTAAACATCACATAGCGCATCCACCCACCATTTTCGGAGTAGTTGATCTCCTCCATGGGGTTTTTTAGGCTCAGGTAGATTCCCAACCAATAAAGAGCTAAAAGCAGGAAGGGGCTGAGCCATAGAAAATATTTTAGCTGTCTTTTCATGAGGCCTGACCTGTCAGATAGTCGTAGATTTCACGAACCGTTCCAAGGGCCATCAACTCCTGCTCTTTCACCGTTTGTTTGAGGTTTTGGTAGATGCTGCTTTCTGCGATTTCGCGTTTTTCTGCTTCTTTATTGACCTTCATGATGCCATTTTCAATGGTCACAAAGCCCAGCTCTTGGAAGATCTGAATCATTTTGACCAAGAGGATTTGCTGGATCTTGAGATAGGCTGCTAGGTCTTTGAGTTTGTAGCGGACATCGAACTCTGGGTACTGGTAGATGGTTTTATAGAGTTTGGCATACTGGTCCCTGCTACCGTATCCTGTTAGATAGTAGGCTTTGGCGATCTCATTTTTGAAATAGACAGCCTGGAAATCATGCTCTTGGAAGATTTGCCGTAGTTGCTCTATATCCTCAGGGATATTTCCAACTACAACCGCGGGTGCGCCTGTCAGATCTGGCAGTTCTTGGGTAAAATCCAGAACGGGAACACCTGCAGGGAGGCTGGCATTTTTAGAGCGGATATTGAAGAGCTGCACACCGTCCACACGCGCATCAACCAGCATGAGCTGGAGAGTCGTTTGACCATTCCATTGGTTGACCGACAACTGCACAGCTAACTCCAGGTCTTGCGCCTGCGCAAACTCTGCCTCTAAGCTTCCCAAGCCAAAGGCCACCACCTCAAAGGTCGCATCTTCTTGAGAAATTTTGAGTTTCAAGTGGGTATTGCCAGCTCCCATCGAGCGTGCCCCTTCTACCTTGAAATTACGGATCAGAAAGACTGGTTTTTTATTGTCCATGCCAAAAGGACTCAAGCGATCAAAGCTTTTCAAGGTTTCAAGCGTTAGTTCTGTTAGATGCAGTTCCTCGTCGATGGCTAAGCTAGACTTGCTGCTGAGATCAATATCTTGTTCTGCAATGTAATCCGTAAGAGCCTGTGACAAGGCAGGAAGTTGGTCCACATCTAAGGTCATCCCTGCTGCACCGGCATGCCCTCCAAAGGCGACAAAGAGCGACCGGTGGGGATCGAGGGCGTCAAAGATATTGACCGACTCAGGACTCCGAGCGCTTCCTTTAGCCCGTCCATCTTCGATACTTAAAACAACGACCGGCTGATGAAGCTCTTCCAACAAACGACCAGCGACAATACCAAGGACCCCTGGATTCCAGCCTTCTTTGGCCAAGACCTGGGCGGACAAGCTCGGATCGACCATGGTTTTAGCTTCGTCATAGATGCTTTGGACAATTTCTTTACGTTCTTCATTCTTCTGATGAATCATGAGGGCAATCTCATGCGCCTCTTCATCGTCAAATCCAGTCAGGAGTTCAATGGCTGGATTGGGATCATCGAGGCGGCCAAGAGCATTGAGACGAGGAGCAATCTGAAAACCAACCGTTTCTTCATTGACATCCTCCGGACGAATCCCTGCTATCTCCAAGAGTTCCTGCAAGCCCATGCGCTGGGTATGTTGGAGAACACCCAGACCGTATTTGACCAGGATCCGATTCTCATCTGTTAGGCTGACCATGTCAGCAATGGTCCCAATTGCTACCAGGTCTAAGAGATCGACTGGTACTTCCTCTAGGAGGGCACAGGCCAACTTAAAGGCCACACCACATCCTGCTAGATAATGGAAGGGATAATCCGCATCAGGATGCTCCGGATGAATGATCACATATGCATCCGGTAAAACCTCTGGCATAGAGTGGTGGTCCGTCACGATGACATCGACTCCCATCGCTTGGGCCATGGCAATGGCTTGATTGCCCGCTACCCCATTGTCCACCGTGACAATCAGGGAAATGCCCTGCTGCTCAATAAAGTATTTGTAGACACTCTCATTGGGACCATAGCCGTCTGTGAAGCGGTTAGGTAGGTAGACTTGCACCTCTGCACCCATCTGCTCCAAGGTTTCCTTCATAATAGAGGCCGAGGTCATCCCATCCGCATCATAGTCTCCGTAGATCAGGATCTGCTCATAATCTTCGATGGCCCGTCGGATGCGCTCCACTGCCTTGTCCATATCATGGAGCAAATAAGGATCGTGTAGCTTCCCCAGCTTGGGTTCTAAAAAGTCTTCTAAATCCTCTTTGGTCTGAATGCCACGCTCATACAACAAGGTTGCTACGGATGCTTCCAGGCCTGCTTTTTTAGCAAGGGCTAAAAAGGCCTCATCTGCACTTGGCGAAGCTAACTGCCAATCGTATTTTGAAGTGATCATCTAGCTTTTGGTCTCCTCTTTTTCTTATCTGAATATTATATCATGAAAGCCGAAAATGGCGGGAAATAAAGGGTCAGGTAGTAGTTGGAACAAAATGAACAATTTCCACCATATTTGTTGCATTTAGCTTGACTTATTACACTAAAAGAATATAATAATGATGATAATAATCTTTTAAATATGTAATGGGATGATTATTCTGTTAAATTTGCACTGTTTATTATCATTTTATATTATGAAGCATTAATTTCTTCCGTTTTTCTATTTAATCATTGTTTTTAGAAAGTTTGTTTCAGGTCCAACTAATCCTCTATTATGGACAGAATAAAGATAGGATATTGAGGTATGTCCCCATACTTTCTCAATAGAGGTAAGGTCCTTCTTCTCTAACTACATGTTAAAATAAAGCGACTGATTGTATGGAGCAAAGATCAGAAGTTTTTCGGTTTTAGGATATATCACTATATAGAAAAACTGTACGAAATTTATGCAAAAGAAAGGAAATGAGGCCAATTGAAATTTCTATATAAAAAGGTAGTTGCATTTGTAGCTATCATCGCTGTGGTAGCCTTAGGATTGTCTGTGATCAAACCTGTCAGTGCAGCCACTGTAACGCCAACAGTATCCAATCTAAAAGCTCAGGCAACTGGACAAAAAATTGTCTTTTCATTTGACTGGGATTTGACTGGTAAATCTGTTAAAGAAGGGGACACGTTCACCATCGATGCTCCTGAAGGTGTCAATATCACTGAAGTCGCAACTCAATCCCTCCAAGCAAATGGAGCTGAAGTCGCGACCATTTCGATGACAAACAAAAAGATTACTTTTACCTTTAAAAAAGCCATCGAATCCATGAACCAAAACGTAAAAGGTGGATTCTCATACAAAGCAGAATGGGATAACACACCAGGAAATCCTGGTAACAAAACAGCTACTTCAAAAGTAGGTTCTGAATCAGTTGTCATCACACGTCCTGACGGTCCTGGCGTATTTGAATCTGTCTTAAATAAGTATAATAAGACTGGTGATTTTGTTTCTAAACAATTCAAATTAGACGCATCTGAAAACTATGCTTGGATGAATGTTGGAGATGACTACTATCTAACAACTTGGTTCATCCGTATCAACGGAGATGGTAAGAAACAAGCCATCACAAACCCTGTTGTATCAGATAAAATCCAAGCTCCAGCTGTAGATTACTCAAAAATCACTTTTGCTCCTGCTGCAAATCACGCTGCAAGTGAATTCTTCGTGGGAACTTACTTGAAACCATCATTCACATTAAGAAAAGGTGGACAAGTAGTTGCTTCAGGTTGGGACTTCTGGAAGCATGTGAAATTCGATGCAGACGGCAATGGATTTACTGTGAATTTATCAGACGTCAGTGATGTATTTAAAACAGCGTCTAGCGATGAATTGATCGTTGAATACCAAACATTAATTCCTAAGACAACTATTCGCGTAGATAACAACGCTACGTTAACAGCTGATGAAATCAAAACACCACAAACAGATCCTGCATTCTGGAATAACACAGAATTGAACTTCTGGGTAACTGGTGACAAGACTGTTACAGTTCAAAAAGAATGGGTTGGCGATAGCGAAGCAGATCGTAAAGACATTACTGTTCAATTGATGGCCAATGGTCAAAAATTGGAAGGTATGACTAAGACCTTGACAAAGGCTTCTGGTTGGTCTACAGAATTTTCTAAATTGCCAGGTATTAAAGACGGAAACCCAATTGTTTATTCTGTAGTAGAAACGAATACACCTGATGGTTATACTTCAAAAGTTGAACCTATCAATGAGTCGAATGTTATCAAAGTTGTAAACACTTCAAATAAACCAAAAGTTACTGAAACCACTGCAAATCTTGTTATTAAAAAAGCTTTCGAAGTAGCCGGCGATCAGAAACATACACAACTTCCGATCACAGAAGGTCAATTCGAATTTGCCTTGAAAGACGAAAACAACAAAGTAGTCGAAACTGCCAAGAACAAAGCAGATGGCTCTGTTAACTTTAAGTCTCTGACTTTCAATAAAGAAGGTACTCATACTTATACCATCACTGAAAACAAAGGTACGGATGCTAGTGTCAACTATAGCACACAAAGTATCAAGGCTACTGTCGATGTGAAGAAAGATAACGACAAACTCGTTGCTACTGTCACATACTCCGGTGGAGATGGTGAACAAAAAAATACGATCACCAATACTCAAAATAAACCAAAAGTTTCAAATGCTAAGGTAACCTTAAAACTTAAAAAAGCATTTGAAGGTGGGGAACTGAAGGGCGATGACTTTGAGTTTGTTGCAAAAGATGCAAACGATAAAGTTGTTGGTACAGCTAAGAACAAAGAAGATGGTTCGATTACTTTCGATACCATCGCTGTAGACCACGCAGGGACATTCAACTATACCATCACTGAAACAAAAGGTAGTGACAAGACCATTACCTACAGTGATAAAACCATCACGGCTGCAGTTGTAGTGGTTGAAAAAGACAATGCCTTGGTTGTCGAACAAATCAACTACTCTGATGGTCAAACTAACACAGATACGTTCATCAACAAAAAAGAAGCTCCTAAAACAGAAAGTACAAAAGCTACTCTTAAAGTGAAAAAGCTCTTTAAAGAAGGTGAAACAACCTTACCGATGACAGACAATCAATTTGAATTTGTCTTGAAAGAAGGAAACACTACCCTTGAAACTGCCAAGAACAAGGCAAATGGTACTGTCACCTTTAAGGAACTTTCTTATACTGCAGAAGGAACACACACTTACACCATTACCGAAAACAAAGGTACGGATCCTTCTATCAACTATAGCACACAAACCATCACGGCTACTGTTGCTGTGAAGAAAGTAAACGACAAACTCGTCGCTACTGTGACTTACTCAGGTGGAGATACTGAAAAAGGTAATGCCTTCACAAATACGAAAACACCTCCGACACCTCCAACGCCTGTTCCTCCAACAGTGAAACCAACGACCGCTCAATTCAAGGCTAAAAAAGTATTGGCGATCAATGGTACGAGCGATCGTACATTGAAAGCAAATGAATTTACTTTCCTTCTCAAGGATCAAGCTGGTACAGTCCTTGATACCAAGACAAATGGTGAGAATGGGGATATTCTCTTTAATCCAGTAAGCTTTAATGAAGCTGGTACTTTCACCTACACAATTGCTGAACAAAAACCAGCTACACTGGAATCCGCTATTACTTATGATGAAACTGTTCATACTGTAACAGTGACTGTCACAAAAGATGCAACTGGACAATTGAATGCGGAAGTGCAATACGATGGTAAGATGGATACTCTTACTTTTACCAACACGTATACACCTCCGACACCTCCAACTCCAAGTGAAAAACAAATTACCACAAGCAAGATTTTAGAAGGTCGTGACCTTCAAGGTGGTGAATTTAGCTTTAACCTCCTGGACGAAAATGGAACTGTTCTTCAAACAAAACAAAATACTGCAGATGGTTCAGTGACATTTGATGCGATCGCCTACACGGAAGCGATGATTGGTACCCATAAATATACCATTAAAGAAGTCGTTCCAGCTGATAAGGCAAACATCCAATATGATGAAGGTCAAGTGGATGTCACAGTTACTGTCACAAAAGATGAAGCATCAAACGCTATCCAAGCAGTTGTTTCATACGGTGAAAAGAAAACCTTTATCAATAAGGTGATCCCACCAACTCCACCAACAATTGATATTCCTGAATTGAAACTTTATACCCTTAGGGTTCGTAAAGTGGATGAAAAGGGTGATTACCTAGCTGGTGCAGTATTTGGACTCTTTGAAGCAGATGGTGTGACACCTGTTGCAAATCCTTATGGACAAGGCCAAGCGCAAGCAATTTCTGGTCAAGATGGACTTGCAAGCTTTGTTGGATTTGAAGCAAAAGATTACGTGATCAAAGAGCTCTCTGCTCCTAGTGGTTACCAACTTTCAGATACAGCCATCAAGGTTTCTGCAAGTGACTTTGCTTCAGCTAGCAATCTTGAAGTTGATAAAGGAAACGTGGTGAATAAACTTCTTCCACCTCCACCATCAACAGATAAACCATATATTCCAACAACAAGCACAAGCAAACCAAAAACTCCATCATCCAACGGAGATAAGCCGAAGCCTGGTGACAAGCCAAAATCTAGTGAAACTCCTAAATCTAGTGACAAGCCTAAAGAAGGTAAACGATCTCTTCCTTCAACAGGAACGGAAGATCATTTAGGACTTCTTGTAACTGGTATGACATTAATCGCTACAGCTATTGCTTCTCTGAAACTTAAGAAGAAGGAAGACTTCTAAGAAACATGAAAGATCTAGTCAAACACGACTAGATCTTTTTTTGTATCTGCTTCTCTTATTCTGGTTTGTTTTGATCTTCATAAAAAACAACTTTCCCATCTTTCACTTTGAAGGAGTAACTGATGGAATCGGCGTAACTACCTTTGGAATAGTAAAAATCATAGGCACCATCCGGTAGTTTGCTAGCGTCTAATTTTTTAGCTGCTGCTTTTAAGTCTTGTTCCTTAACGGATACACCATCCTCTATATAAATAGTCATACGGATTAACTCTTGATCGATTAAGGTCTGAAAAGGGATTTGATAGTAACCAGCAAAGTCCTTTTTCCCTTCTTTGAGATTTTGGGTAGCAATGGCATCCAACCTTGCCTCTTTCTCTTCTTTAAAAAAGTCCCCAAAGAAACTAATGAAATTAATAGGGAGACCGATCTTTTGCTTCTTTAATTGTTTCTCAATTTTATCTTCCAGTTTTTTAATCGATTTCTGCTCCAAAAAAGCTTTCTTATATTCTGGAAGATGGTCATTATATGAATCTGACCAGTCACCCGCAAAAGTTGTTTTCTGTTCTAATGAAACCGTTTGATCATCGTAGGTTTTTTCAGAGTAGGTGTAGCTTACATGATAAGTTGGGAATTCCAAAGCAGTCCAATCCAGTTTGTTTATGGTAACAGTTCCATGCAGACCAACTTGAGCAAGCTCACTGCTGACTACTTCCTTCGCCTTTTTATAATCACTCGGTTTCATGATCTTACAACTGGAAAGAAACAGGCAACATAGAATAAGTATGATTCCTGCGAATAGTTTGAAATAGTTGGGCTTCATAGACTAACCTCCTTGCGAAATTTAATCTAATCCATTAATTTTTTATATCGTATGAGAACATTTTTTTAATATCTTCTTTCATCTTTTTATTAGGAATTTTCTCTAAATCCATATATTTGAAGAATTCTTCATCATTTTGAACGACATGAACCTTCCCATCTTTAGTATACTCAGCTGGTATGGTAAGGTTACCGAAGGACTGGCCAAAATCTCTAGAGACCACGTAGTTCTGTACTTCATATAAGCGTCGCAATAATGAGAACTCTGTAGCATCGTTACTTTGATTTAATTCCTTTTTAAAATATTGGAAAAACTCCTTTTTGTTATTTGCAAGATGTTCTTGCCCATCTTTTGAAAGCTCTGCTGGTATCTTATGATACCGTAAGACATCATCCCATCCACCTGAACGCTGCTCTGGAACTTTATAAAGCAGTTCCAAAAATGAAATATCAAAGTTGAGATCTTCTGGTCCGAGAAAGTATAGGTAGGCATTCTCCCCTTTTGTCGGTTTTTCATCCCATTTTAAAGTAGTTGGATTATTCCCTTTGCTTAAAATCGAATATACTTTCGGATAGAGTGTTTTCAATGGGATGTCCTTAGTCTCATCACTACGATCTGTAAATAACAAACGTGAATGTTGGAGCTGCAATTGTCCTCTTTCAAAATTGTATTCAAATGGATGCAAGTCTTTGTCGCTTTCTCGATTTTCTTTTTGAACTTGTTCATAACCTTTGCCTGATGAGGTTTTCCAAGCGAACTTTCCATCCTTAACATTCATTAACCCTATACGAGATTGATACTCTGTTTGTACATAGATATTTCCAGGTTCTACAATATATTTGTCTTTCTTATCGACAAGAATATCAATCGGAATGTATGTTTCTCCATCATATGTATCCAACAACATAGAAGAAACTTTAACAGATAAGGGGATATAATTCTTATCCATATCTCGTACTATCTTAAAAACATCATATGTTTTCTTCACTAAGCGCTTGTCCTTGGTATCATAGACATCAATGAGCCAGTACTCTCCCTTTTGTGCTTTATTTGTAGTTAGGTAAGGAACTTGATTACCACGAATATAATATTGAAAATAGAGACGTGGGTCAGATTTTAATTTGTAACTTTCTTGTGCAATGTACCGTTCACTATTTCCACCATTTATAAACCATTCTACTTTAACTTTTGGATTGTACGAATTTGCTTCCAGCGCCTCATCCACTTCTTTTTTATTATCCCATTGAATAGCTACTGCTTTCCCACCTGCAATAAATTGGGAATCAACTATGTGTGGACGAGGTTTCCAAGTTACAAATTGTGAGATATCACGCTTATGAATTTCATATTGGATAAACCATCCACCTGCTAAAGTAACAAGTAATACAAATATCCAAAACTTAATTGATTTAAAAACCTTCTTCATTCCATCTCCTCCTAATCTCATCCTCATTTTACCATCAATCCCCCCTTTTGTCAGTCAAATAGA
>NZ_JAPVZA010000011.1:0-86294 GCF_041432115.1 Streptococcus sp. 27098_8_12 | reverse complement strand
ATTTATACACTGTCAACTTTTAGTTCTTAAATTGAATTTTTAAAATCCTTTAGATAGTTCTCTAATTTTTTTTTCATTTTTGTTTTTCCTAGACATCTTCTGTTTGCTAGCAATGCTTCATATTGTTCTTTTTCTTTTATGGTTAATTTTTCTTTAAAACGTTTTAATGCATCTCTCAGAACAACCAGCTCATCCAAATATATTTTTCTTGATGAAATTCTGTGACTAATTTCTCCGATTTCAATATATGGAAGTCTATTAATTTTTCTCTTATCACTTTCTTGTTGTCTTATTTTATCTTTAATATGATTTCTAAATTTTGTTTTGAAATATGTATAAAGTAATTCATCATTTGTTTCAATTTCAGGATTTTTTTGATAAAGTTCAAACAGAGTTATCTGACCTTCTTGTTCCCAATCATCCTTTTCCCATAATTGAATATAATACTCTTTTTCACATTTTCTTACGATATATTTTACTTTTTGATACATTTTATTAAATTCCATAAGCTCTCCTTTACTTTTATCTGTATTTTATAAAAATAAAGAAGCCCATTGGACTTTTTTTCTATTCTGCACGTTTTTTTAACTATTTGGTTATTATTTTTAACTATTTTGTCCAAATACACAAAAAAACTGCCACTTGGTGACAGTTCATCGATAGTCCGTACGGGATTCGAACCCGTGTTACCGCCGTGAAAAGGCGGTGTCTTAACCCCTTGACCAACGGACCATTTTTACAACATATTCTATTATACAGAATATTTTTACTCTGTCAACACTTTTTTAATAAAAAAAGAAGGAAATATTTTCCTTCTTTTGAATTAGTTGTTTTCTTCTAATTTTGACTTAATTTCATCATATGATAGAGGTTTTGCTTCTTCTTCTAATTCATGCTCTGAATTTTCAGGCATTTTTCCTGTTTCATATAATGATTTAATTTGAACACTATCCAAGGTTTCATATTTTAATAGAGCTTCCGCAATTAATTTATGCGTTTCTCTATTTCCTTGAATAATTTCTGCTGCTTTATTACGGGCTTCATTCAACAAACCACGAACTTCTTCATCAATTTCGTAAGCTGTTTGTTCTGAAATCATTTTTTGTGGGCTTTGAGCACCAAACATCGCATGATTTCCTTCATATTGGACCGGTCCAAGTTTTTCACTCATACCATATTCTGTCACCATTGCACGCGCCATTTGGGTTGCTTGTTCAAAGTCATTTGAAGCACCTGTTGTTTGCGAATTGAAAATAATTTCTTCGGCAACACGTCCTCCCATGAGTCCAGCTAGTTGTTCTTTCATGTCCTCTTTAGAAAGTAACATTTGATCTTCTTTAGGAAGGGCAATCATGTAACCGCCTGCGCGACCACGCGGAACAATTGTAACTTTATGAACTACACGAGCATTTGATAAGACCAGACCAACGATTGTATGACCAGCTTCGTGATAAGCAACCATTTCACGTTCTTTTTGTGAAATCGTCCGATCTTTCTTAGATGGACCTGCAATAACACGATCTTCTGCTTCATCGATATCAGCAGCATCAATTACTTTTTTATTTCGACGAGCTGCAACCAAGGCTGCTTCGTTCAAAACATTTTCGAGATCAGCTCCGACAAATCCTGGTGTTTGTTGAGCAACCAATTTCAAGTCCACATCTGGAGCGAGTGGTTTGTTCTTAGCATGAACACGAAGAATCGCTTCACGACCTTTCACATCTGGTCGCCCAACCAAAACTTTACGGTCAAAACGTCCCGGACGAAGAAGGGCAGGGTCAAGGACATCCGAACGGTTAGTTGCTGCGATAACAATGATTCCTTCGTTACCTTCAAAACCATCCATCTCAATCAAGAGCTGGTTAAGGGTTTGTTCACGTTCATCATTTCCGCCACCAAGACCTACACCACGTTGGCGCCCAACAGCATCAATTTCATCGATAAAGATAATGGCTGGTGCTGCTTTTTTAGCATCTTCAAAAAGTGAACGAACCCGGCTAGCACCGACTCCGACAAACATTTCAACGAAGTCAGAACCAGAGATACTGAAGAATGGCACTCCAGCTTCACCAGCTACTGCTTTTGCTAAAAGGGTTTTACCAGTTCCGGGAGGGCCTTCAAGAAGCACACCTGCTGGGATTCTTGCACCTAATTTAGTAAAGCGTTTTGGATCTTTTAAAAATTCAACAACTTCAACAAGTTCTTGTTTTTCTTCTTCAGCTCCTGCTACATCTGAAAAACGAACTTTAATATCTTCTTTATTAGCAGCGCGGGCTTTATTACGACCAAAGTTCATGGCACCTCTGGCACCTCCGCCACCGCCTTGGTTCATCATTGAGAAGAAGAAGAACATGACGATAACAAATGGAACAATTGAAGTGAGAATTGTTATCCACATGCCACTTGAGCTCTCACGCTTGATGGTGATTTCTGCTTTGTGGTCAGCTGCTAATTTTTGTAATTCATTGACGGTGATATCTGATGGAAGGATGACACTAGTAAAGCGAGATACTTTTTGAACACTTGGGGTAAAAAATTGAATTCCCGTATCATCTTTTGATTCTTTAGCTTTATTATAGGTCCCTGCAATTTCAATCACACTACCATTTGGTTGGTAACTGATCGTTTTTACATTATCATTTTTAATTTCTTTAACCAATTCTGTGTAGTTGATTTGCTGACTTTGACCAACCCCATTACCCGCAAAAAAGTACTGGAATCCTGTCACAGCCGCTACAATAATCAACAAATACAGAAATGGATTTCGAACAAAACCGTTATTTTTTCTGTTATTCATCTAGTCTCCTCTATTTTGAGTACACTTCCTCTTTTAATACACCAACATAGGGTAGGTTACGATAATTTTCATCATAGTCTAAACCATATCCTACAACAAACTCATTTGGAATGGTAAAGCAAGTATAATCTGCTTCAATCTCAACCAAACGTCCTTCAGGTTTATCCAGTAAGGTAGCAATCTTCACAGATGCTGCATTTCGTTCTTCAAAGAGTTCTTTTAGACTCTTGAGGGTTTTACCTGTATCGATAATATCTTCTACAAATAAAATATCTCTACCAGTAATATCTTGGTCGATATCCTTGATAATATTAATAATACCTGAGCTTGCTGTACCACCATGATAACTTGAAACCAGCATAAAATCCAATTCAATATGTGTATCCACGTGGTTGATCAACTCTGCCATAAATGGAACAGAACCTTTCAAAATTCCAACAAAAATTGGATTTTTTCCTTGGTACTCTTTTGTTAGGGTTTCACCCAATTTCTTTGCTGCTTCTACAATTTCATCATGTGAAACCAATACTTTTTTTATATCTTTTTCTAACATGTTTTTACCTATCTATTTTTTGAATATAAAGACTATCTTTCATTATACCACTTTTTGAGAGCTTACTCAAATCACTCGTTACCAATCCCACTACAGAAAGAATATTATGATTTTGTTCTATAATGAGAGCCTTTTGCCGAAGAGAAATTGGAATTTTATGGTTGATAAACCACCGTCTTAATTTTTGATGGTGGCCATTAACAAGCAGCTGATCTCCTTCCTTTCTCCCTCTAATTAAGATGGGAGTTTCGCGTGAAACAGAAAGAATTTCTACATTTTCCCCTATTAATGGTTGTCCAAAAGATAGTTTATAATTTGCAATTTCAAAGATATTCCCAAATTCTAACAAAAATGGGAGGGGGTGGTCATCCGACTTTTGACTGATTTTTTGTATTTCAAAGAAATCATATTCTTGATGTAGTTCATAATTCGACTTTAAATAATGGACGCAATTTCTTTTTTTTCGCAGTAAATTTAATAATTCTTGAAACTGTACCCTACCAAGTTGCAAATCTGGAAATTGTGCCAGATACTCTTCTAATAAGAATGATTGTACAGAATCAGAATATGTTCTAAAAGAAGCTAAATCTTGAATGCTTAACTCGCTAGTCAATTCTTTCAGTGCTTGGTGCCAATGAGTCACTTCCTCTGCTAAATAACGAAGACTTACTTGCATTTGAGGATTTTCTTTTTCAAATTCCGGAAGGTATTGATGGCGTACACGATTACGAAAATAGTCCTGTGAGTCATTGCTACTATCTTCAAAGTGAGGGATTTCCATCAACTCATCTTTGGTAAAACTCAATAAAGGACGGATTAATTCACCCTTGCCAAATGGTTGGCGTACAGGAATGCCACTTAAGTGACGCAATTTAGTTCCTCGTATCAAGCGCATGAAAGTTGTTTCAGCTTGATCGTTTGCATGATGACCTGTTACTAAAGCGGTGCAATCCTCTTTCTCCATAATCTGTTTAAAAAAATCATAACGAAAGGTACGAGCTTTTGCTTCTGTAAAATCACCCGAATAGTGAGCCACATGGATACGTGTCTCTCGCCTATCAGCTAGCGTTCGAAGTTCACTCTCTTCTAAATCTGATTCTGGTCTTTGTCCATGATTGACATGAGCAATTACCAGATGGATTTTCAATCGTTCTTTATTCTTATATAAAAGTTCATACAGATTCATTGAATCCAATCCACCAGATAAGGCAACCAAAACACGGCGATGGGGAGTAAATAGATCTTGTTTTTCACAAAACTCTAAAAATCGCTTTTCCATTATTTCAATACCTCATAGATATCCTTTGAAATGTTGGAAATCGTATCATAATTCGAATGATCTGTAAAAATGGCTATTACATAGGGTGAATTTGTATATACAATTGCAACATCATGTCTAAAATCATAGGCATCTCCAATTTTATGAGCAACTTTTACTGGAAGGTCACGCGCAATCCGTTGATCATCGAATTTTGTAGAGGAGAGCGCATCAATAATTGAGCCATTCTGTTGATAGACAGCCTCCATGACATTGCCAGCCATTTCAGCGGATGCTTCTCTTTTTTCAACATCCCAATGTTTTTTTGCAATTTTATCCAAAGTTTTTTGGAAATCTTGATCTGATTGATGAGTGACATAATAATTCAAGATATTATGGCCAACATTATCGGATTCTTTTGCAATCTTATCTACTAATTCTTGGACACTATATTCCTTACCATCTGCTGTCTTTGAAAGGCTACCACTTCCTTCTGGTTCATAACCACCTTTAAAGTCATTGACTTCTGGAATATACTTGTAGGTTGTAGATGGAGAAATAGCTTTTTTATTGAGCTGTTCTTGGACATAGTACAAGTATGGTAATTTCGTTACACTGGCAGAATACATTTCTTTTTGCGGATTTATTCCAGCAGTATTTCCAGTCGCTAATTGTTTTACATAGATTCCATACGAAGGAGAATTGTATTTACTATTTAACAAGTCCTGGACTTTTTCCATTCGATTATCTTTTTCAGTGACGAATGCTTTGTTCACCCAGCCCTGACCTTCAATCTCCACAAACTCATCTCGTAAAGTCTTAGCTGTACGTAAGACTGTCACTTTGGTATAAGGAGAAAGAGGTGTATTTTTTTCTTTTGCACCATTTATTAAGGGGCGGTCGTACACTTTAAAACCAGGTTTTAGCCACATGTCTTGTTTTTTTTCTTGTGTTTCTTGTACAACATCAGAAAAAATGACAGAAGAATCTGCTAATACATACCCTTTCTCTGCTATTTTAAATACAGCTTTCCCTTCATCATTTACAAAGAGTTGTTCGATTGTAAACGGTGAATTTGGAAGAATTTCTCCTTGTATTTTTTTCAACTGAGGATCAGAGAAAATAGAAATTTTGCGATAGACATTAGGGTTTGCTGGAATTGAAGAAAAATAAAGTTCTGATGGATGAGCCATTGTCTGAGAAGACTCAGACTGCTCAACACTCGCTGCTTGAGACCCAATAAATAAAATTGGAACTAACAATAGGAGCAGAAATCGTTTAGACACCTGTATTCCTTTCCTTTTCATCCTTTTGAAGTTTGATCATTTGGTTTTTCTTTTTTAATTCCTCTAATTTTTCATCCGAAAATTCAAGGAATTGTTTAACTGTTTGTAAGATATTTTCCATCGGTTATTGGGGGAGTAAATCTGGGATGGTATAAACATATTCACCATCTTTTGAAAAAGAATACTTAGCGCGTGCATATTTTGTTGCATAATCATCGTCTTTTAATTTTTTAGCGATGTCTTGTTGGTATTCTTTTTGTTCACTTGTTTCTTTATACTCTTTTTCCAACTGTTTGTATTGTTCTTTTTTATCTTGTAGCGATTGATAGCTCTGGGCTAAATTATAAGTTGGAAGAATAAATAGTAACATGACCAATATCAAGACGAGTCCCATAAAACGATTACGTTTTTTTCTTTCTTCTTCTAAAAAACGTTTTCGCTGACTTTCGTCTTTGATATATTTATTGTTCATTTGAACGATATTTTTAGGCATCTTCTTCTATCCTTGTTTCACTAATGATTTCGTACATTTTGGATGCATCTTCTTTTTTGGTACTATCCAACATTTCCAAGACTTTAACCGTCAATACTTTATTTCCAAAACGAACTTCGATTTGATCATTCACTTTCAAATCCGTTGAACTTTTGGCTAATACTCCATTAACTTTGATTCGCCCTTTATCTGCAACTTCCTTTGCAACAGGGCGACGCTTAATAATGCGAGAAACTTTCAAATATTTATCTAATCTCATACTGTCACCTCTAACATAGTATTGTATCATTTTTTATACATAAAATGCGAAAAATGAGCTAAGAACTGCTAGTTCTCTTCTTTTTCCTGTTTAATTTCCAATAAGGTTTGACCAAATTGCTTCAGAGCTTCTAAAATTTCAAAATCTTTCTTGTTTCGAATATCAAAGATTACTTCAATTAATCCCTTTTCTTCAGCAATCTGTGCCTTCAACTGTGTCATTGACAGAGCTTTGAAATAATCCTGTGTTAAAAACAGTTGTTTGGCAATAGGTTCAAATTTCACTGTCAATTTTTGTTGTTTTCTCTCCACCAAACGAACAAATACTTGATCCAAGTAAGCTTTCACTAAACCAATTTCAAGTAGATAAGCGACAACATCTGGGTATTCTCCAAAACGATCAATCAATTCATCTTGCAAGTATTCATAGTCACTTGCAGAATTCATTTCACGAATTTGTTTGTAAATTTCAATTTTTTGACGTTGATCTGAAATATATTCATTAGGTAAATACGCATCTATTTGAAGGTTCAACTCTGCATTACTCTTTTGCCTGCGATGCTCTTGGCCTTGTTTCTTAGCAATAGCTTCTTCTAACAATTGAGAATACATTTCAAAACCAACTGAATCGATGAAACCAGATTGAGAAGCTCCAAGAATATTCCCTGCTCCACGGATCGATAGATCTCGCATAGCAATTTTAAATCCAGACCCCAACTCAGTAAAACCTTTAATAGCTTCTAAACGTTTTTCAGACACTTCTGTAAGAGATTTGTCTGGACGATACATCAAATAAGCATAAGCGATTCGGTTGCTTCGTCCCACACGACCTCTTAGTTGATAAAGAGTTGAAAGTCCCATATGATCCGCATTTTCAATAAAAAGTGTATTGGTGTTTGGAATATCTACACCTGTCTCAATAATGGTTGTCGTCACTAAAACATCGTATTCGCCATTAATGAAATCCAACAAGGTATTTTCCAGGCGAACTTCACTCATTTGACCATGAACAAAACCTATAGAAGCTTCTGGAATCAACTCTTTTAACTCGGATACTTTTTGCTCAATCGTATCTACCTTATTGTAAAGATAGTACACTTGACCTCCACGATCTATTTCCCGCAACACAGCATCTCGAATAATAGTTGGATTAGTCTCTAGTACAAAAGTTTGCACAGGATACCGATTAGTTGGAGGTGTTTCAATGACAGACAAATCTCGAATTCCTAGCATAGACATATGGAGCGTCCGGGGAATAGGGGTAGCTGTCAAGGTAAGCACATCCACCTTTTTTTTCAATTCTTTCAAGGTTTCTTTGTGCTTTACTCCAAAACGTTGCTCTTCATCGATCACAATCAAGCCCAAGTCTGAAAAGACGACATCTTTAGACAATAACCGGTGAGTTCCAATAATAATATCCACTCGTCCTTTTCTTAATTTTTCAAGCGTTTCCTTCTGCTCCGCCTTACTCTGGAAACGACTTAAAACAGCAACTTCTACCGCAAAAGCTTCAAAACGCTCCTTAAAATTGGCATAATGTTGTTGGGCAAGAACAGTCGTAGGAACCAACACTGCTACTTGTTTATGATCATTTACTGCCTTAAAGGCTGCTCGCATAGCAACCTCTGTTTTCCCAAAACCAACGTCTCCAACCAGCAGTCGGTCCATCGGACGATTCGATTCCATATCTTTTTTGATTTCTTCAATGGAGTGCAACTGATCATCTGTTTCAATATATGGAAAATCTTGTTCAAAAGCTTCTTGATTTTCGTCATCTGAAGAATAAGCAAAACCTTCTAATTGACTACGCTCTGCATAGAGTTTTATCAAATCATCCGCAATATCCTCCACCTGGGTCTGAACCTTTTGCTTCGTTTTTTGGAAACGACCATCGTTTAATTTGTTAATTTTTGGCGTTTTTCCATCACTTGCAACGTATTTGGACAACATCTGAATCTGATCGACAGGAATCGAGATGCGATCTCCATTTTGATATTGAATGGAGACATAATCACGATGGACACCCGAAATTTCAATCGTTTCAATTCCCAAATATTGACCAATACCATGAACTTGGTGAACAACATAGTCCCCTTTTTCCAGTTCATTATAATTTTTTAGACGTTCTGCATTGGAAATATTTTGCCTGCGAATCTTTCGCTTGATCTTTTTCTGATAAATCTCTGATTCTGTAATGTAGACAATTTTTTCATCAACAAATTGAAAACCGTGAGCTAGTCCTCCAACAATTAATTGACTAGCTTGAGGGATGATCGCATCCCCATCGATATAATCTAATCGAATTCCATACTCTTCTAAATTTTTATGGAGCTGTTGAAGATTGTGGTGAGAACTTGCTTGGACAATAACTGTATAGTTTGATTTTCGATACCGTTCAATTTCCTCTTTTAGTAAATCAAATTGTCCAAAAAACTCCTGCATTGGGTATTGATTAAATTGATACAAATGATCAAACTTCAGATTTCCCAATCCTTTTTGAAAGTTTGAAAAATAAGTTGCAGGTGTATATTTTCGTAATATTGTACTGGTGTCTGCAAAATAAACTTGGCGAGAAGAAGCTCTATTTTTATGTAAATCTTCCGTCAAGAGATTAGCTGTATCTAGTTCAAATCTCGCTATTTGATCGGCTATTTTTTGATAATCATCCAGAAAGACAGGAGTATGTTTAGGGAGATAATCAAATAATGTATATTGTTTCTCATAAAAGAAACTAATAAATTTTCTAAGATCTGGATGGAGTTTTCTTTGAGAAATATCTCCTAAAATTTCTGCTAGATAAGATTTAAATTCTTCATTCGCGCTCTGTTCTTGCAATTGTTCGATTTGCTTCTGACCACGGATGAAATCTTCCTCTTGCAATAATAGATCACTCACTGCTTTCAGTTGAATTTCTTCGACATTTTCAACAGAACGCTGGCTTTCTGGGTCAAAGATTCGGATCCCATCAATCTCATCTCCGAAAAATTCAATCCGATAAGGTTGGAGTTGGTCGATCTCAAAGATATCTAAAATATCTCCTCGTAGACTGAACTCACCTTGTTGCAAAACCTGGCCCACTTTTTGATAGCCGATTTTCTGTAATGTTTCACTCAGAGTAGTTAAGTCTATTTCTTGACCAACCTTCAATTTAAAAATGCTAGATACAAAAACTTTAGGAGAAGGTAATAGTAGTTTGATACCACTCACATTGGTCACAAGGATACCTTGACGATCCTCTTGACATAAAAAGTTCAAAGCCTCTAATCGTGCAAATTGCCTTTCTTGTGAAGCAAAAACAAATTCTGCTAAAGGGTTATCATCTCCCAAAAATGTATGGACTTTCTCTTCTCCAAGTAAAGCAATAAAATCACTGGCCAATCGTTCTGCTTCGTTATAACTGGAAGTAATGAGGACTGCTTTTTCAATAGAATCAAAGGCTGAAGCCATTACAATAGCCTTTGTGGTCGCAGACAATCCTAAGATCAATTCCCTATTATTTTTTTGCAAACCTTGTTGCCAGGATAGAAGGTTGGAGTTTTGACTCACTAAATCAATTACATTCATCTACTTACCCGTTGTATTTCTGCATGCTTCTTTCAAAATTTTCTTCTACCAAGTAATCGTTAACCGCTTCTTCTACTCGATCAATTGTTTGTAGAATGGTGATGTAATCGTCTTTATCAAATTTTCCTAAGACATGATGAACAACTGACATGCCCTGCTTAGGTCTTCCAATTCCAATCTTAATTCGATAAAAAGTCTGAGTTCCAATATGATTGATAATCGATTTGATTCCGTTATGACCTCCAGCTGATCCTTTAGCTCGAAGACGAATCTTGCCAACTTCCATATCTAAATCATCGTAAATAACCAAAAGATCTTCAATATCCAGACCATAATAAGTCAGAAGGGCATGGACTGCTTTTCCACTCTCATTCATGAAAGTAGTCGGCTTTACAAAATAGACCTTTTCTCCATTTAAAAATGTTGAGGCGATATCAGCTTGAAAAATCTTATCATGGGAGAAAGTAAGATTTAAAGACTTTGCCATTTGATCAACTAACATAAAGCCTACATTGTGTTTGGTTTCAAAATACTTATCACCCGGATTTCCCAATCCAACAATTAATTTCGTCATCTCTTTCCTTTCAAAACACTAAAAGGGTTGGAAATATTTTTTCCAACCTTTACATTTTTTTAACTCTCTTATACATTAAAACGAAATTCCATGATGTCCCCATCTTGGACAACATATTCTTTTCCTTCTTCGCGCAAGCGTCCCGCTTCTTTTACAGCCTTTTCAGAACCGTATTTGACCAAATCATCATAGGACATGGTCACGGCACGAATAAATCCTTTTTCAAAATCAGAGTGGATGATTCCAGCTGCTTGAGGAGCTTTCATGCCACGTTTGAAGGTCCAAGCACGCACTTCTTTTTCACCAGCTGTGAAATAAGTGCCAAGTCCCAACAAGTGATAAGCTGCACGCGTAAGTTTATCAACTCCAGACTCTGTTAGGCCAATCGCCTCTAAAAATTCTTGTTTATCTGCATCATCTAGCTCAGAAATTTCTTCCTCAGCACGCGCAGAAATCACCACGACTTCCGCGTTCTCTGTTGCCGCAAAGTCACGAATTTGCTTCACATAGTCAATAGAATCTGGATCTGCAACAACATCTTCATCCACATTGGCTACATAAAGAACTGGTTTGGTAGTCAAAAGGAAAAGTCCTTTCACCACTTTTTGTTCTTCCTCCGTGAATTCAATGGTCCGAGCTGATTTACCATCTTCAAGAACTGGTTTGATTTTTTGTAGAACATTAAATTCCGCAACAGAATCCTTATCTTTTTGTGTACGAGCGATTTTTTCTACACGCGCATAGCGTTTATTGACAGACTCTAAGTCGGCTAAAATTAATTCTAAATTGATGGTATCAATATCTGCCAGTGGATCAACAAAGGCATCTTCACGACCTTGCTCCCGCATGACATTTTCATCATCAAAAGCACGCACTACATGGACAATGGCATCTACTTCACGGATGTTGGCCAAGAATTTATTACCAAGTCCTTCCCCTTTAGAAGCTCCTTTCACAATCCCAGCAATATCTGTAAATTCAAAAGTAGTCGGAACTGTCTTCTTAGGAGTAATCATTTCCGTCAATTTTTGGAGGCGTTCATCTGGAACTTCTACCATCCCGACGTTTGGATCAATGGTTGCAAAGGGATAGTTTGCGGCCTCTGCTCCTGCTTTTGTAATTGCGTTAAATAGGGTTGATTTACCAACATTTGGTAAGCCAACGATACCTGCTGTTAATGCCATTTTTCTTTTTCTCCGTTCAAATTTCAATCTCTTTTATTATAACATAATTCAAAAGACAAGTGATGAAAAATGAAATATTTCATCACCTTTGAAACTAGATTTTTTCATCAAACTGTAACGTTCTAAAAAGATAAAAATGGTATACTATATTTAACAATGAACAAAGGAGTTTTTCAGATGAAAAAACAAACATGGAAATCTATTTTTCTTTCTTTAATTGCTATCTTTACTCTCTTTCTTCTTGGAGCTTGTGGACAACAATCTGTTCAAAAATCCTATCTTCAGGCAATCAACCAAGAAAAGAAAACAGATGTTCGTATTACACTAGAACATAAAGGTGATAAAGCGATCAGTAACCAAACCACCACTACTATTTATTACAAAGAGGCGGGAGTTACGAAAGATCAATTAAAGGAAATGATCGATAAATATGATGAAGAATACAAAGATGTCAAAGGATTCACACATTCTGCTGAATACAAAGATGATTATATGGTTGAAAAAACAACACTAAATTATGAAAAGGCAGACTTAGATCAGCTAATTGAAAAGAAATTAGTAACGACACAAAAAGATAAAAAAGTCGACTATATCAGCTTCAAATCAACTTTTGATATGATGAAACAGGGTGGTTTCAAAGAAGTTAAAAATGGAAAATTTGAAGAATTAAAATAATTGAAAAGGTTCGGTCACATAAGTGACTGAACCTTTTATAGTACTTTCTTCATTTTCTGTTCAAAATCATGGCGACTCATCATGACCACATGATCACAATTGCTACACTTGATTTTTATGTCTGCACCAAGTCGCGTAATTTCCCAACGATTTGCCTTCTTGCCTGTTTCTTTAATCACACAAGCATGGGGCTTTTTCATTTCTACAAAATCACCTAACGTATACATGATTCACCTTTGTTAATTTGTGCGAACTGGCGTAATCAATTGAATGAACCCTTGTTCATTTCCTTCTGGAACCAATGTAAACGGTCTAACAGAAGAAATAAAACGAATAACAACTTGTTCACTGTCAATAGCTTTGAGCGCTTCAATCAAATAAGTTGGATTAAAGCTAATAGACAAATCCTCTCCTGAAACGGCGCTCGTATCGATCTCTTCATTTACTCGCCCAACTTCTGGTGAATGAACGTGGGAAGAAACCACTCCATTTTTGAACTCTAATTTAACCGTACCGTTTTGAGTCGCATTTGAAAGAAGACGAGCACGCTCCATTGCAAATCGAAGGTTAGCCACATTGAAGGTTGCCTCTGTATTGAATTCTGTTGGAATGAGACGGTCTGTATCAGGATAATTTCCTTCTAGCAAACGGGTATAGAAACTAATGTGTTCACTTCTAAAGAGAATTTGATTGTTAGCAAAGAAAACCTCAACTGTTTCAATATCATCAGAAAAAACAGAGGTGAATTCACGAAGAGAGCGACTTGGGATGACAACATCAAAGTTGTCTCCATTTTTCTCCAGTGTAATCACTTTTTGACTCATACGATGAGAGTCTGTTGCTACTGTTTTTAGCTCTTTATTATCTGATAGAACAAAGTGAACACCTGTCAAAATTGGCCGACTTTCTTGTACACTTGCTGCAAATGCTGTTTCATTAATTAATTGTTTTAATAATTTTGTTTCCAAAACTAATGGATTACTTGCAGCAATTTCTTGAATACGTGGATATTGATCTGCATCTTTTCCTTTAAGTGTAATTTCTGATTTTCCACTTGTTAAAAGAACCTGTTTTTGTTCAATCTCTTTAAAATCTAAAGTAACATCTGGTAAACTTGAAACCACATTAATAAAGAAAGTTGCTTCCAATAAAATAGAACCTGGAGAGGTCACCAATAAACCAGCATTTTCATCTTTGATAGAAATAAAGTTTTCAATTGAAATTTGGCCATTCGATCCAGATAAGGCAACTCCTTCTGGAGTGACATCAATTTTAATCGTGGAAAGGATTGGGATAGCATTTTTTGAACTGATCGCTCTTTTGGTAGTATTTAGTGCTTGTAAAAATAAAGTTTTGTTAATAGAGAAATTTATCATGGTCATTCCTTTTATTTATTTTATGATTAGTAAGTTAATAGTAATAGTAGGTTGTGTGGAAGTTGTGGAAAACTCTCAGAATCCTATCTATAACTTAAAAAGTTACTTGTTTAAAAATTGTGCATAACCCCTAGAAGTTTAGAGGAAGTTATCCACAGATTAATTTAACTTTTTCTTGATACTTTGAATTTCGAGTCGTAGATTATCATCTGTGTCGACCATACTTTTAATTTTTTCATAAGCATGAATGACAGTCGTGTGGTCTTTTCCACCGAATTCTTTTCCGATTCGAGGAAGTGAGTTGTCCGTCATCTCTCTTGAAAGATACATGGCCACTTGTCGTGCTAGGACAATATTCTGAACTCTTCTAGAACCTTTGATTTCTTTTACACTGACTCCATAAAAGGCTCCAACTGCTTCCTGAATTTTTTCAATGGGGATGACAAGCGTCTTGCTATTATCGTTTTTACGAGCTCGAATAGCTTCAGCTGCAACATCGATCGTAATTTCTTTTAGTTTTTTCACCTTCGCCATTAAAGAAATATCATTTAAGGCACCTTCTAAGTCTCGGACATTTGAATCAAACTGACCAGCTAGATATTCTAGTGTGTCATTAGGAAAAATATAGTCTAGATCTTCAATTTTATTCCGTAAGATGGCAATCCGAGTTTCAAAATCAGGTGGTGTTATATTTTGCGTTAGTCCCCATTTGAAACGAGTCACCAGCCGCTCTTCAAGACTATCTAAATGATCCGGACTTCGATCGCTTGTTAGAACAATCTGTTTGTTGTCGCTATGGAGGGCATTAAAGGTATTAAAGAATTCCTCTTGAGTCGTGACTTTTTTCCCGCCGAGTGACTGGATATCATCGATCAGTAAGAGATCAAGACTTCGATAGGTATTCTTGAACGTCTTCATTTCTCCTAATCGAAGGTGTTCTAAAAATTCATTAATAAAGGTTTCTGCTGGAACATACTTAACCCGTGCATTTGGAATATTTTCTAGGATTTGATTTCCAATTGCGTTCAATAGGTGAGTCTTTCCAAGCCCTGGTCCACCATAGATAAAGAGAGGGTTGTAAGTTGTTGCAAGATTTTCAGAAACTGCAAGCGCTGCTGCTTTCGCCCAAATATTTCCATCCCCTTGCACAAAATTATCAAAGGTGTACTTTGATTTCAGACCTGTATCAATTTTAGGTAACGGTTCGGTTGTTAAGCTACCTGAAGATAATCTCCTATTCTCACCGCTATGACTACTAGGAATTTCTTCGGTATCTTCAAAAACGAAATGAAACTTCAAATCTGTATTGTAGACTTCAAAGCTGGCTGTGATCAAAGCATTTTTTAGATTTGTTTCCCAAAATAATTCTTTATAATTTCCATCAAGATAAATGGTAGCCGTCTCTCCATCGATTTTGACTAATTTTGAATCGGCGACAAAAAAATCATAGGCACTATCTTTTAGTTGTAATTGGGCTAATTCTAAAAAACGAGACCAAAATTGCTCTTCTTGTGACACTATCAGACTTCCCTCCTTTTCTTGAATTGTATCAAATCATATGTACTCCTATTCTACCACAAACAAAAATAGTTTTCCACAGGCTAAATTTCATGAAATTAAATTATAGTTTTAAACTTTTCCACAAGTTGTGGATTTAAATTCACATTGTTTTTAAAAGTTATCCACAAAGTGGGGATAACTAGAGAATATCCTTATTTTTCTGCTACTTACAAAAGATTTTTATAGTGGAAAAGCTTGTCAATACAAAAAATAAAAATAACAGCCTTATTTGAGGCTGTTGATAATTCGTTGGTATTCATCAAGACTGGAAAAAGAAATTTGGATAGTTCCTTTATTTTGAGAAGAGGAGTGTATCGTCACATCTGTTCCTAATATTTTTTTCAATCGTTGTTCCTCTTCTAGTAGGAAGCTCTCTTTTGCTTTTTTATTTTTCTGTTTTCTTCTTGAACTGATCTTGTTTTCTAATGTTCGAACATTTAAATGATCCTGTTTGATTCGCTCCAACCAAAAGCGCTGCTCTTCTTCATCAAGAGGAACAAGAACACGCGCGTGAGCCGAAGAAATATCATTTTGAATGACTGCTTCTTGAACAGAAGGAGCTAGATGTAACAAGCGAAGCATATTGCTGATATAGGGTCTAGATTTCCCCATAAATTGAGCGATTTGGTCGTGCTTATAGCCATGATCAACGAGCTTCTGGTAGGAGATAGCTTCTTCAATTGGATTGAGATCTTCTCGTTGAAGATTTTCAATAATGGCTTGTCGCATCATTTCTTGATCTGTTAACTCTTTAATAATCGCAGGAACAAGCTCTAATCCAGCAATTTTTGAAGCTCTAAAACGTCTTTCACCTGCAAGCAATTCAAAACCAATTATTGGAGATTTTCTGACAATAATTGGTTGAATTAAGCCATTTTCTTTGATTGACTGAGCCAGTTCTTCTAATTTTTCTTGATCAAATACTTTTCTTGGTTGGAAAGGATTGGTTCGAATGTCCTTTACCGCTATTTTTTCTAATTTTTCCATCTTATGAATAGAATAACACACCTTTACAAATTCGTAAAGGTGTGTTTACAAGTATGTCAAGAAAGTGAAAGTTAATCGCTCAGATCCTCAGTTGATTTTGTCAACTTGATAGAAGTTGTTTGTTGTTTTCCATCACGATAGAATGTGACCTTGATCGTATCATTGATTTGGTGAGAATAGAGGGCTGATTGTAAATCTGCAGTTGACTCGATATCTGTATCATCGATCTTTGTGATGACATCATAACGTTGCAATTTATCTGAAGCAGGCATATTTTCAAGTGTTGAACGAACCAGTACTCCTCCAGAGATTTTTTCAGGAAGTTTTAATTGGCTTAAATCAGAAGTTGAAAGGTTGGATAAATCCATCATTTGGATTCCAAGAGCTGGTCGAACTACTTTTCCTTTTTCTTCTAGCTGTTTGATAATATTGACAACATCATTTGCAGGAATAGCAAATCCCATTCCTTCTACTGAAGTTTGTCCATTATTTGAAATTTTACTTGAGGTAATCCCAATGACTTGTCCTTGAATATTGATTAATGGCCCTCCAGAGTTCCCTGGGTTGATGGCTGCGTCTGTTTGTAAGGCGCGTGTAGAGATATTTTGTCCATTATCAGCTTTCAAATTCACATTGCGACCTTGGCTAGAAATGATCCCTTGAGTAACAGAATTCGCATAATCAGTTCCAAGAGGGCTACCAATTGCAATTGCAGTCTCACCGACTGTTAATTGGTTTGAATCTCCGAATTCAGCTACTGCCTTTGCTTTATCCGCACTAATGCGAACGACTGCAATATCAGAATAGACATCTGACCCAACTACTTCTCCGGGGACTTTATTGCCATCTGCTAAAAGAATATCTACTTTTTTAGCACCATTGATTACATGGGTGTTGGTAACAAGGTAGGCATATTTTCCTTCTTTTTTATAAATGACCCCAGAACCTTCACTAGAAATTTGTGAGTCAGAGTTTTCTTCTTTTTCAAATAACCCTTGATTCGAAGAATCAGAATAAGTAATCACAGAAACTACAGCATTTTTCACCTTATCTACGGCCTCACTAGTTGAGGTTGTATTTTTATAAGCTGTTTTAACAGTGGTTGAGTGGACTTGCTTACTTTCAGTATTTGAAGTAGAAGAATGAGAGGTTTGTAAGGTTAAAAAGGTTCCAAGAATCCCACCTAGAAAACCTACAACGAAAATGAGGGTTATGTTTCCAAGTTTTTTTAGTAAATTAGATGAAGATTTCATATTTTCCTCCTAAGGATATCAAATTGTCTAAAGTATAGAAAAACTTTCTTAATTATATCTTAAATAACTAAAGTTATCCACAAATTGTGGATAAGTTGTAGAATTTAGTTGAGAAATGGCTTTAAAAAGGACTTTATAGAATAGATTTCCTTTCTATAGCTGTGGATTATTTGTGGAATTGAAGAATTATGCTACAATAAGGGAATGAAAATTAAATTGATAACCGTTGGAAAATTAAAAGAAAAATACTTAAAAGATGGGATCGCGGAGTATATTAAAAGGCTTGGTCGATTTGCAAAAGTAGAACAGGTTGAGTTAGTTGATGAAAAAACTCCAGATCGTGCCAGTCAACTCGAAAATCAACAAATCCTTGAAAAAGAGGGGGAACGAATTCTCTCTAAGATTTCAGATAAGGAATATGTGATTGTATTAGCCATCGAAGGAAAACAATTTCCTTCAGAGAAATTTAGTCAAACGATTGACCAGATTATGACATCTGGTTATTCAAACCTTACTTTTGTTATTGGAGGCAGTCTTGGTCTGTCTCCTGAAGTGAAAAAAAGAGGAAATCTATTAATGAGCTTTGGTCAATTAACTCTTCCTCATCAGTTGATGAAATTAGTGTTGGTGGAACAAATCTATCGTGCTTTCATGATTCAACAGGGGAGTCCTTACCATAAATAACCTTGACGCTCCTTCCTTTTTCTGCTAAAATGAAGTAAGTTCGGTCTCATAGCTCAGCTGGATAGAGCATTCGCCTTCTAAGCGAACGGTCGCAGGTTCGAATCCTGCTGGGATCAAATGAGAGATGCAGCTTTTGCTGCATCTTTTCTTTTATATAAAAATGTATAAATTTTCATTATCTATTAATTTTTGTATACTTCACTATAGACAAATAGTAATGAAATGATTTATTAGGAATATTTTAAAAAAGAACTAACAATCCCTATATAGTGCAAAGTGTAGATTATATAAATTGTGTAAAATAGTTTTCATTCATGTAACAAAAACATTACAATTTTACCTATTCCCTTTAATTTTAGGCTATTTTATATTATAATTTTTTGTATATAAAATTTTATTTTTTTATAATAATACTAGAGTATAATAAAATAGAAAAAACAAAGTGGGAGAGTTTGTGTGATTCAGTCATTAATCTTGTCTTTTCTCTTGGGAGGGATCATTGTTCTGACGTTTGCATTAGTGGACGAAAAAATCTATCAGGAACATCAATTTGCATTTATCTTTCTGCTGAGCACCTTTGTTCTTCTTTTTGAAAGTCTCTTAGTATTTTTAGATGTGACTTTATTTTCAAATATTCGACTCTCTGATTTAAATATGCTCTTATGGCCGATTTATTTATATCCTTATTATCATTATGCCAATCGGACGAATCGCTTGTGCGCCATTTTTTATTCTTTTTTTACTTATTTAGCGGTTGAAGGAACAGCAACTTTTCTGACGATAATTGTCTCTTCAGTGTTGGGAGATGCTTTAGTAGCAGCTTACTTGATTGTCTACAATATGTGTATTCGTTTGCTTTCTTTAGGAATCATTTTGAAGTTAATTGACCTATTTGAATTTGATTTCACTCCTTTTTATGAGCAAGAATTTGAAAAATATTTAAAGAGACTCATCTGTGTCTATTTTGCTATATTTGTAGTGATTAATTTTGCTTTATGGATTAGTGAACAAGCGCAATTTAAAAATTTTGGGAGTATGTTGGCAACGATTTGTTTTTTCTCTTTTGTAGTCAGCTTATTCCATATGAAAATCGAGCGAGATCAGTATCGTAAAAATTTAGAACTGGAGTATAAAGAATTTTCTGAGCAACAAATGAGTCGGTATATGGCTGAAATTCAAAGTCTCTATTCTATTGTTAGGGGATTTCGTCACGATTTGGGAAATTTAGTTATTTCTATGTCATTAGCTATTGAGGAAGAAAATATTCCAGAAATACAGAGAATCCATAGAGAAGTATTGGAAAAAGGTTATAAAGAGATCAATACAGAAGCATTATCAGGATTCAACTTGGTCAATATCAAAGATTCTGCTTTACGAAGTATTTTGATTCGAGGCTGGTTGGATGCAAGAGATGCTGGGGTAGAAATGACCTTTGAAACGAGTGAACCAATCGAGCAACTACCAGTTGATTTATTAGATATCGTGAGAATCGTTGGGATTCTAGTGACAAACGCTTTGGAAGCTTCAAAAGAAGCAGAAGAAAAGAAAGTTCATATTGCTATTTTCTCTATTTCAAAAATTGTTTACTTAGTGATTCATAATACAACAAATGAAATCACTTTTGATATTAGAAAAATATATGAAGAAGGCTATTCGACAAAAGGAGAAAATAGAGGACTAGGATTAAATAATGTGAGAAAAATCTTAGCAAATTATGGAACGATGTTTTTAGAAACGGAATTGCAAGGAAATCGTTTTTTACAAGTTTTGAAGATTGGAGGATACGAACAAGAATGAAGATTTTTTTATTAGAAGATGAGCTCTCTCAACAGATACGGGTAGAAAAACATATTGCAGAAATTGCTAAGGAATTAGAAATTAAACTTGAAGTGATTTCTACCGGTAAAATTTCGGAATTTGAAAATTATATCCAGCATTCGGATATCCACCAATTATATTTTCTAGATATTCATATCCAAGACAATGAGTATTGTGGGCTGGAAATTGCTCAAAAAATACGAGAAGCAAATCCTTATGCCATTATTGTTTTTATTACTACAAAATCAGAATTCGCTTCGATTACCTATCGTTATAAAGTATCTGCCTTAGATTTTATTGATAAAAATTTGAATGAAGATTTATTTAGATTAAAAATAAAGGAGTGTATTGAGTACCTGACAACTATTCAAATTGGAAATGATGATTTGACAGATTATTTTGAGTATGACTTTAAGGATAAAAAGATAAAAATTCCATTTAAGGATATTCTTTATATTGAAACGGTTGGTTCTGCTTATAAATTAAACTTAGTTGGGAAAAATTTTCAAAAAGAAATTGCGGGAAGTTTATCAGATGTCTTGGAGAAAGATGTGGAGGAGAGATATTTCAGTCCCCATCAATCTTTTATCGTGAATAGAAGTATGATCATTGGAATGGATAAGAAAAAGAAACAGCTACTGTTGAAAGAAGGCTATTCTTGTCCAATCTCAAGAAGCAATATCAAACGTGCCAAAAAATTAATTGAAGAGCAAAATTTAGAATTTAGTGCTTGACAATTAGTTAAATTTTGATATAATGGGATATGTTCTGTTAATGAATATATGGTCCGTTGGTCAAGGGGTTAAGACACCGCCTTTTCACGGCGGTAACACGGGTTCGAATCCCGTACGGACTATATCTCATTCCGCCATAGCTCAGTTGGTAGTAGCGCATGACTGTTAATCATGATGTCGTAGGTTCGAGTCCTACTGGCGGAGCTAGTATAGCACCCATTTGGGTGTTTTTTTGTTTTGAAAAAGGCTAGGATAATGACTATCCTAGCCTTTTATTTATAAGTGAACAATGGTTAGATTCCTTAGCTTTTTCGTCTTTTTATTTGTCTCCATTCGTAGAGGAAAAAGAGAATGATTCCAACGAAAAAGGCAATGAGTCCTTCAATGAAGCCTTGGGGAACAAATGTTAAGGTGACTGTTCCGGATCCTTTTGAAACACGAACTCCCATCAATCCTTTCTGGATGCGATGAATTTGGATAGGATTTCCATTTTGTTTAGCTGACCAGCCTTTATCATAAGGGAGTGTAAAAATAAGGGTAGTGTCTCTATTTGCGTTATAGGCTGCTACCAATTTGTTTTTCTTTTTGTGAATAGCAACTTCTTGCTGACGAATGCTAGCGATAGCTTGTGTGTATTGGTCAAGATCCAGAGCAAAAAATTCTGGTGTATCAAAAGAGACTGTCGAATTTTCTGGAAAACTCATACGAATAGTAACTGTTTCCTCTGTGTCAAAATGGCCAATCGAAAAGAATGGAAAGGCATTATCAATGGTATAGCGTTGGGTCTGTCCATTGTAGCTGATTTCAATATCTTTTCGATCATCGTTTGAAAATTGTAAATTTGGAACATTGACATACAGTTGACTATGAGCAGGAACCCTTACTTCATATTGAATACTTGCGTAGGAAAGATGACTATCTTCTTCAATTTTTGCAGTTTGCAACGAAGATGTAGTATTTTGTGAAGTAGGCGAGAGAATATTTAATTTCTTATAAAATTTATATTTTTCATCCGTGATTTGATGGATGAATCGTGTCTGATTATCCAGTGTCAAATTCGTAAAGGAAGTATTTTTATAAGGTTTTGCTGACAGAAAGGCGATTGGTAAGGCATATTCGTTTTCTGAAAGTGAGACTCCATTTTTGATTGCAATCTCTTTAAATCCAAATTTTTGAACAGGTTGTTGGCTTAAATTATAGCGAACACCAAATAGACTATCCATTAAAATAGAATTGTTTTGGTATCGAAGATTGAGGTTGGTTCCTTCAGATTTAAATCCAAGTTTGTCCAATGTCGAGCTAGCATCCGTATTTCGTACAGATGAAAATTGAGAAATTCCATTATAACCATACTTCATGCTATCATTGCCCGTTTGCGGCTGTAGAATCTCAGTCCGATAATTAGAGTCTGTCTTCTCTCTTATTAAGGATTGGATGGCTTTTAAGTCTCGTTCGTAGGATGATCGAGAAGCAAATACCCATTCATTCGCTATTCCTTCCATTTGATAATAACTATTCACCGATAATTCAAAAATGGAGAAAAACAGGATCGAAAGATAGAAAAGTCTAGGCGGTATCTTTTTTAGGATAAATCCTAAACAGACCAAATAGAAAGCAATTAAAAATTCAAAAGTAACAATGAAATTGACTGCATCTAAAAATTTATAGTGACTGCTGTAAAGGACAGTTGCTCCAAATCCTAGAATAAGGAGGAAATTAGCAAGACTAAAACGAATCCAAGTGATCTCCTCTATTCGATTTAGTACTTCTCCTGCCATCAGAATAATCGTCAAAGAAAAGATCCAAGAGTATCGATGAAGAAACATATTTGGCGCGTGCATACCTTGCCAAAGGAGATCTAATAATTGAAAACGAAAACTCAAAATAAGAATGGTCAAGAGTATAAAGTAAGAAAGTTTCACGTGAAACTTGATCGACTTTACAAAGAAAAAGGTAATCGCTAAAAGAAGTGGAAATAATCCCACGTAGATCATTGGAATTGATCCATATTTAGTAGTGTCAAAACTTCCAATGAAATTTTTTGCAAATACGTCAAGATACCAACTTTTTTCTGTAAAGATACTGTCAACCTTTGAAAAACTTTCTCCATGAGTGCGTAAATCTAAGAAGGTTGGATATAACATCACAAGGCTTGTTATAACTGATAAAAGAGATACAATCACAAAATGAAAGAATCGTTTTCCAATTCCTTTGATGTCCCATGACAGTTGTGTCAAGTACCATAAAATAAGAAAAATAGACATCATAAACCCAAAATAATAATTTTGGATAAACAAGCTGGTTAAGCTGATAAAGTAGAGAATCTCTCCCTCATTGTAAATGAGTTTTTTGAATCCATAGAGAATTAATGGTGCTAGGATAAAAACATCTAGCCAAGTTTTGATTTCAATTTGGCTGATAGCAAAGCTCATAAGAGCAAATGAGGTTGAAAGGGTAAGAACCAGGGATCTAGGAATTTTAGAAAACATTCCATGTAAACTAATATAAGTGCTTAACCCAATAGCTCCAAATTTAAGAAGAGTGATGAGGTAAACAGCATCCGGCATGGATTGTGCATTAAAGAAGTAGACAAGAGGAGAAAAGAAACTTCCTAGATAATAGCTACTGAGTGCATAGAAATTAATACCTAATCCACTTTGAAAACTGTAAAATAGGCTATCTGTCCCATGTAAAATATTTCGAAGTGTGGTATCAAAAATGACATACTGATGATAACCATCTCCTAATAAGGGGGATGTATCACTGTTCCAGTAGATTCCTTGTGAGAGGTAAATAAAGAACATCATGATAGCTGGAATCAGGAAAGAAGATACTATAAAAAGGGATGTTTTTAGCTTTGTTTTATTCATATATTTCTACTGAAAGAGCCTGAAATAATGATTTCAGGGCTCTTTATTTTTATGATTGACTCCAAAGTTCTTTCACTTTTGCTTGAACTTCTTCATTTTCAAGAAACTCATCATAGGTTTCATCAATACGATCGATTACGCCGTTTTTTGAAAGAACGATAATATGGTTGGCGAGTGTTTGAATGAATTCGTGGTCATGGCTAGCAAAGATAATCGATTCTTTAAAATTCTTCAATCCATCATTCAAACTTGAGATAGACTCCAAATCCAAGTGATTGGTTGGATCATCAAGTACAAGAACATTTGACTTGAGGAGCATCAATTTAGACAACATGACACGAACTTTTTCTCCCCCTGACAAGACGTTGACAGACTTGTTAACTTCGTCACCCGAAAAGAGCATACGCCCTAAGAAACCACGAAGGAAAGTATTGTCATCTTCTTCTTTACTTGCAAATTGACGAAGCCAATCAAGAATACTTTCACCACCTGCAAAATCACGATTGTTGTCTTTTGGTAGATATGATCGACTAGTTGTAACTCCCCACTTGACAGTTCCTTCATATTCAATATCATCCATCAATGCACGGATCAAAGCGGTTGTTTGAATATCGTTCTGTCCGATAAGGGCGGTTTTGTCACCAGGACGTAAGATAAAGCTGATATTGTCAAGGATTTTTTCTCCATCAATCTTGACAGAAAGATTTTCAACTGTCAAGAGATCGTTACCAATTTCTCGTTCTGCCTTAAAGTTGATAAATGGGTACTTCCGACTAGAGGGAACAATTTCTTCAAGTTCAATCTTGTCAAGCATTTTTTTACGCGAAGTTGCTTGTTTTGATTTTGAAGCGTTGGCTGAGAAACGCGCGACAAACTCTTGTAATTGTTTAATTTTTTCTTCAGCTTTTGCATTTCTATCTGCTTGTAATTTTGCTGCAAGTTCAGAAGATTCTTTCCAGAAATCATAGTTTCCGACGTAAAGTTTAATTTTTCCAAAGTCAAGATCCGCCATATGGGTGCAGACTTTATTCAAAAAGTGGCGGTCATGGGATACAACGATAACCGTATTTTCAAAATCAATCAAAAAATCTTCTAACCAGGTAATGGATTGAATATCCAATCCATTGGTCGGCTCGTCCAAAAGAAGGACATCTGGTTTACCAAAAAGGGCTTTAGCTAAGAGAACTTTCACTTTATCCCCATTGGCTAACTCGCTCATAGTTTGGTAATGAAGGTCTTCTGAAATATTTAGATTTTGAAGCAATTGAGATGCTTCACTTTCTGCTTCCCATCCACCAAGTTCGGCAAATTCACCTTCAAGTTCAGCTGCACGGACACCATCTTCATCAGAGAAATCTTCTTTCATGTAGATAGCATCTTTCTCTTTCATAATGTTGTAGAGCTTTTCATTTCCCATAATGACAACATCGATGACCCGCTCGTCTTCGTAGTCAAAGTGATTTTGACGCAAAACAGACAAACGTTCATCAGGGCCAAGAGAAATATGACCAGTTGTTGGTTCAATATCTCCAGCTAAAATTTTTAAAAAGGTTGACTTTCCAGCACCGTTGGCACCGATGAGACCGTACGTATTTCCTTCTGTAAAGTTGATATTGACATCGTCAAACAATTTTCGATCACTAAAACGTAGTGAGACGTCTGATACTGTAAGCAATGATTTTCTCCTCTTTCTATAATGTCTTCATTTTACTAGAAAATAGGGGAAAATTCAACTTTTTTACTGTCAATTTGTTTTTACAACTATGTAAACTAAATTGACAGTTTAGTAAAGTGTTAATTCCTTACAAACATAGAGGATAGACTAACATTTTCAACTAGAAAGTGCTATAATGATAGGAATAACGATTAAGGAGAAGAGTATGACAAAACCCATCATTCTGACAGGAGATAGACCAACAGGAAAACTCCATATTGGCCACTATGTAGGTTCTTTAAAAAATCGCGTCTTGTTACAAAATAAAGACGAGTATAATATGTTTGTTTTCCTAGCAGACCAGCAAGCTTTGACAGACCATGCAAAAGATCCAAAAACGATTGTAGAATCTATTGGTAATGTTGCCTTGGATTATCTTGCAGCTGGACTAGATCCTGAAAAAGTTACGATTTTCATTCAAAGTCAGATTCCTGAATTAGCGGAATTGACCATGTATTACATGAATCTTGTATCTTTGGCGCGACTTGAAAGAAACCCAACTGTAAAAACCGAGATTTCTCAAAAGGGTTTTGGTGAGAGTATACCTACAGGATTTTTGGTATACCCTATTTCGCAAGCAGCCGATATCACAGCCTTTAAAGCGAATTTTGTTCCAGTAGGAAATGATCAAAAGCCTATGATTGAGCAAACTCGTGAGATTGTTCGTTCCTTTAATCATGCATACAACACAGATACTTTGGTGGAACCGGAAGGAATTTATCCTGAAAATGAAGCAGCGGGGCGCTTACCTGGTTTAGATGGAAATGCTAAAATGTCTAAATCATTGAATAATGGAATTTACCTAGCTGATGATGCGGATACTTTAAAGAAAAAAGTGATGAGTATGTATACCGATCCGGATCATATTAAAGTAGAGGATCCAGGAAAAATCGAAGGCAATATGGTATTTCATTACCTGGATGTATTTGGCCGTCCAGAAGATGTAGCTGAAATTGCAGAAATGAAAGAACATTATCAACGTGGTGGACTTGGTGATGTAAAGACCAAACGATATCTTTTAGAAATTTTAGATCGTGAATTAAGACCAATTCGTGAAAGACGACTTGAGTTTGCAAAGGATATGGGTGAGGTCTACTCTATTCTTGAAAAAGGAAGTGAGCGCGCTCGAAATGTAGCAGCTCAAACACTGGATGAAGTAAAATCTGCGATGGGAATTACCTATTTTAAAAAATAAAACGACTTCATTAAAAGCGAACATTTCTTACTGTTCATTGATAATTTACCAATAAATGATTGACAAATTGCCATAGAATGGTATGATATTAACAATAAAAATTCGAGCCTTGCTCAAATAAAAAGAAAAGAGGATCCAGCTAATGTCTAATTGGGACACAAAGTTTTTAAAAAAAGGGTTTACATTCGATGACGTGCTTTTGATTCCAGCAGAAAGTCACGTATTGCCTAATGATGCAGATTTAAGTACACAATTAGCAAGTAATTTACGCTTGAATATCCCAATCATTACTGCTGCCATGGACACAGTGACTGAAAGTCAAATGGCAATTGCTATGGCACGTGCTGGTGGACTTGGTGTTATCCATAAAAACATGTCAATTGAGCAACAGGCAGATGAAGTACGCAAAGTAAAACGCTCTGAAAATGGGGTTATCATTGATCCGTTCTATTTGACTCCGTCTCATACAATTGCAGAAGCAGATGAGTTGATGGGACGATACCGAATCAGTGGTGTTCCTGTTGTTGAAACACTTGAAAATCGTAAATTAGTTGGTATCCTTACAAACCGGGATTTGCGTTTTATTTCTGATTACAATCAACCCATTTCAAATCATATGACGAGTGAAAATTTGGTGACCGCACCAGTTGGAACTGATTTGGAAACAGCTGAACGCATTCTACAAGAGCACCGTATTGAAAAATTACCATTGGTAGATGAAAATGGTCGTCTTTCTGGCTTGATTACAATCAAAGATATTGAAAAAGTTATTGAGTTTCCAAATGCGGCTAAGGATGAATTTGGTCGTTTGCTTGTGGCTGGTGCCGTAGGGGTTACTTCAGATACTTTTGAACGTGCAGAAGCTCTTTTTGAAGCTGGTGCAGATGCTATTGTCATCGATACTGCTCATGGACATTCTGCGGGTGTTCTTCGTAAGATTGCAGAAATTCGTGCTCACTTCCCAGATCGTACCTTGATTGCAGGAAATATTGCAACCGCTGAAGGTGCTCGTGCATTATTTGATGCAGGGGTAGACGTAGTTAAGGTCGGAATTGGTCCAGGATCAATCTGTACAACTCGTGTTGTTGCAGGGGTTGGTGTTCCTCAAGTGACTGCCATTTATGATGCAGCAGCTGTAGCTCGTGAATATGGAAAAACGATCATTGCTGATGGTGGTATCAAGTATTCAGGAGATATTGTCAAAGCACTCGCAGCTGGTGGAAATGCAGTAATGCTTGGCTCAATGCTTGCAGGTACAGATGAAGCACCTGGTGAAACAGAAATCTTCCAAGGTCGTAAATTTAAAACATACCGTGGTATGGGATCTATTGCAGCAATGAAGAAAGGTTCTAGCGACCGTTACTTCCAAGGATCTGTCAATGAAGCCAATAAATTAGTCCCTGAAGGAATTGAAGGACGCGTTGCTTATAAAGGTTCTGTAGCAGATATGGTCTTCCAAATGATCGGTGGTATTCGTTCAGGTATGGGTTATGTTGGTGCAGCAACCATTCAAGATTTACATGATCATGCACAATTTGTCGAAATGAGTGGCGCCGGATTGAAAGAAAGCCATCCTCATGATGTGCAAATTACAAACGAGGCTCCTAACTACTCGGCACAATAAATTTACACATTTGTAAATAAAAACAACAGCATCTTGACAGTATTGTCAAGATGCTGTTTTGATATGACCGGCTTGAACAGTGAAAATTTTCAACTCTTCAGGCAGTTCTTTTAAATGATCAAGAGTGGTCGTTGTAATAAATGTTTGAATATTATTAGAGATGGTTTCAAGTAGTTGAAGTTGACGATAATTGTCAAGTTCGCTCATGACATCGTCAAGTAATAAAATAGGCTTTTCTCTTGTGATTTCTTCCATTAATTCAATTTCTGCTAATTTTAGAGAGAGAACAACACTTCGATGCTGGCCTTGACTACCAAAGGTAGCATTCATATTATTGATAAAAAATGCCAAATCATCCCTGTGAGGCCCAATACTTGTTGTTTTCCTAAAAATATCCTTCTGACGGTTTTTTTCCAACATAGAGAGAAACTGCTCTTCTATATCATTTCCTTCTTCAGAAAAAACAGTTGACTGATATTGAATTGATAGGTCTTCTTTGTTGTCAGAAAGTCGAGTATGTTTTTCTTTTGCTTTAGCTTCTAATTTTTTAATAAACTCAAGCCGATGATGGATGACGCGACTTCCAAAACTAGCTAGTTGTGAATCTAAGACCTCCAAAAATGTAGCATCAATTTTTTCCGAATTTTTTAGATAACTATTTCTTTGTTTCAGTACATGGTTGTATTGAGATAAGTCAGATAAGTAGAGAGGTTTCATCTGACCTAATTCAATGTCAATAAACTTTCGACGCCCTGCAGGTGATCCTTTGATCAGTTGCAAATCTTCGGGTGCGAAAAGGACAACATTCATATGGCCAATATAGTTCGATAATTTGGCTTGTTTCAAATGATTTACCTTAGTTATCCGACCTTTTGGTGTCAAGGAAATTTCTAATGGAAGGGGACCAGTTTCTCTTTGTAATTGACCAGACACTTTAAAATCGGTAGATTCAAAATAGATGAGATCTCTATCATTTCGTGTTCGATGACTTCTGGTTAAAGCTAGAAAATAAATTGATTCGAGAATATTGGTCTTTCCTTGAGCATTTTGACCTAGGAAAATATTTAATCCAGGATGAAACTCGACTTCTAGTTCTTGATAATTACGAAAATTTTGAATGGATAAGTGTTTTAACCACATTACGAGATACCAGGAAAGCGAATCGCTTTTTCTTTTTTGTTAGACTTTTTCGGTTGTTTCTTTTGTTGTTGATTGAGTTGCTTGACAAGTTTAGCAACACGTTCCTTTTCTTCCTTGTCTTTAAGATGCTCTTCTATTTCTTCTTGAGAAGGTTCAAGAATGGTGATAGTTATGCTCAGTTCAGGAATGTCAATTTGATCATTGACACGAAGTTTACGGCCTCTCCGTTGTTCTGATTCACCATTAACAAAGACTTCTTTTTCTTGAAGAAAGGCTTTGATTGCACCACCACTCTGTATAATACCGAGTTCTTTTAAGATTGCTTGTAATGTAATAAAATTATCAAATAATTTGTAATTCATAGTTCACCTCTTTGCGTGTTATTATACCATATTTTTAGTTTTTCTAGGGTAGAGAATGTTGAGTGATTTGAGGAGCTTTTTCACAGTTTGAATTAGGATTTTAGTGTGATTTCGTGTTATAATGAAAGTTACTATTGAGTAGAACGAGGATGAAAATGGAATTAGTAAAGGGCGTGAATCTTCACTTTCTTCAATCAAAAAAATTTAAAACCAATAAAATTAAGGTCCGTTTTTCATCGCCATTAGATGAAAATACCGTGGCTGCGCGTGTTTTAGTAGCCTGTATGATGGAAACTGCAAATCAAAAATATCCAACTTCTCAATTATTCCGTGAAAAATTAGCGAGTCTATACGGGGTAGAATTGTCAACCTCAGTCTCTAAGAGGGGGCGTGTTCATTATGTTGATTTGAATATTTCCTTTGTGCGCGATGATTTTTTAAGCAAAAAAAATGTTCTTACTGATGAGGTTTTGGACATTATAGAAATCATCTTCTTTTCACCTTTGGTAGTAGCAGATTACTTTGACAGTGATACATTTGAGGTTGAAAAGAAAAATACGATTTCCGATTTGGAGTCGGAAATTGAAGAGCCTTATTATTATGCCCATGGGCAATTGAATCAACTATTTTTTGAAGACGAAACAATCGGGATATCAAGATTGGGAAAAGTTGATTTAGTGAGACAAGAGACAGCTCAAAGTTCTCTTTCACAGTTTCATCAGATGCTTCATTTCGATAACATTGACTTCTTTTTCATAGGCGATTTTAATGAAGTCGCTATTGTAGATCGAGTGAATAGTTTTGAATTTAAGCCACGTGATAACAATTTGTCTGTCACCTATCAACAACCTTTTACAAATGTCGTTAGAGAAAAGTTAGAGCAAAAACACAATCAACAATCTATTTTAGAATTAGGTTACCATTTCTCTACCCAGTATGGAGACCCTCTCCATATTCCACTTGTTGTATTGAATGGGATGCTGGGAGCATTCTCGCATTCAAGACTTTTTCAAACAATTCGTGAGAAAGAAGGTCTCGCTTATACCATCTCTAGCCATTTTGATATTTTCACAGGCTTTATGAGAGTTTTTGCAGGCATTGATAAGGAATCTCGTACGAAAGTAATGACCTTGATTATGAGACAGTTGAATGATTTAAAACGAGGCAAGTTTACAGAGTCAGAGCTTCAATTGACAAAAGAAATGTTGGTGAATACGACCTTATTAGCACAGGATCGGCAAAATACCTTGATTGAAAGGGAATATCTGAAAACGATCCTAGGAACGAAAGTCCTTTCTTTAGAAGAGTGGTTAGAATCCATCGATAAGGTTAGTAGAGAAGAAATTATTGAAGTGGCAAAAACAATTAATTTACAGTCTGTTTATTTTATGGAAGGAAAGTAGTGTAAAGATTGAAAATTAAAGAAAAATATTATGAATCAGTTGGTGAGCAAGTTTACTTTACACGCTTGTCAAATGGGTTGACTATTCATTTAATTCCCAAAGAAGATTATTATGAAACCTATGGAATAATCACAACTAAGTTTGGCTCAGTGGATACACGAATTCTAGTGAATGGTCATGAAAGGCAATATCCTGCAGGAATTGCTCATTTTCTAGAACACAAAGTATTTGAAGATGAAAATGGTCAAGATTATTTAAAAAAATTCGTTCATTTAGGATCGGAAAGTAATGCCTTTACAAGCTTTACAAAGACAAGTTATCTTTTCTCAACAACTTCAAAGGTCCCTGAAAATATTCAATTGTTATTGGAGATGGTTTCAAAGGTTTCCTTTACAGAAAAATCTGTATCTAAGGAAAGAGAAATCATTCAACAAGAAATTGGAATGTACCAAGATAGTCCAGACTATCGATTATTTTTTGGTGCTTTAGAAAATTTATATCCTGGAACACCGTTAGCAGATGATATTGCTGGGACTAGGGAGTCTATTTCTGACATTACAATAGATAATCTCCGTGAAAACTTTGATCTATTCTATCATCCCTCTCAAATGCACTTATTAGTGATCGGAAACTTTGATGTTGATGAAGTATTGCAAGTAGTAAAGAAATATGATCTAGTTCCTCCTCATCCATCTGTGGAGTTAGAACGTTTTCCTGTAGAAAAAAATGAAGTAAAATTGAATCAATCTTGTAGAATGGAAGTTGCTACTCCTAAGTTGGCAATTGGAATTCGAGGAAATGATATCATTAAGGAAGAGGAAAAATTTCGTTATAAATTGATGTTGAAATTACTGTTTTCGATGATGTTTGGTTGGACTTCGCAACGGTTTCAAAGTTTATATGAAGCTGGGAAGATTGACAACTCATTGACACTTGAAGTCGAGGTTGAGGAATTATTTCATTTCATTATTTTGACAATGGATACTCAAGAACCGGTGTCCTTATCTCATCAATTTAGGTCAGCAATCAAACAATTTGAGAAGGATCCAGATGTCAATCAGGAACATTTGGATACGATTAAAAGCGAAATGTTTGGTGATTTCTTACAAGGTTTAAATTCGCTTGAGTATAGTGCCACTCAGTTTGAATATTTTTCAGACGGTAGCACTTCTTATGATCTTCCAAAGATTTTACAAGGTATTAGTTTACAAGATATCATCAAATTAGGACGTCAGTTCATCGACCAGGCTGAGATGGTTGACTATATGATTTTTCAAAAGTAGTAAACAATGTATCAAGAAGGGAAAACATGAAGAAGAGAACGATTGGTCAAGTGTTAAGACTGTCAAGAGTAAATTTACACTTAAGTTTACAGGATGTGTCAAATAAGACAGCCATTGAAATTCCTTATATAGAAGCGTTGGAAAACGATGAGTTTGATCTATTACCGAGTCCCTTTTACGCTCAGATCTATCTTAAAAAGTTAGCATGGGCTTTGGGATTAGATGAGTCCATCCTATTGACAGCTTTTCGTGAAGGAAAAGAATTGTTATTTGATGAAGAAATACTTGTAGATGACGAAGAGCTTCATTCAAGAAAATTAAGACAGAAAGCGAGCTGGTTACCAATCCTGTATTATCTACTAGTTAGTTTTGTCATCCTTGGCTTTGTGATTTATATCGTATATTTTTATGAGTTTACAGCATCTGTAAAATAGATGTAAAGATAGTTTATTTTTTGGAGGAAGTATGAAAAAAGAAAATATTCCTAATGCATTGACATTAATTCGGGTTGTAATGATTCCTATTTTTATTGCTATTTTAAGTTTAAGTCACTCTTACTTAGGACATATTGTAGCGGCAGTTATTTTTGCAATTGCTAGTATTACAGATTATTTAGATGGCTTTCTTGCACGTAAATGGAATGTAGTGAGTAATTTTGGTAAATTTGCCGATCCAATGGCAGATAAATTATTGGTCATGTCAGCCTTTATCATGATGATTGAATTAAAAATGGTTCCTGCTTGGATTGCAGCCGTTATCATTTGTCGTGAGTTAGCTGTTACTGGTTTGCGTCTTCTACTTGTTGAGACAGGTGGTACAGTTCTTGCTGCAGCCATGCCAGGAAAAATTAAAACCTTTAGCCAAATGTTTGCCATTATCTTTTTGCTTTGCCATTGGACACTTCCAGGGCAAGTGTTGCTTTATATTGCATTGATTTTCACAATTTATTCTGGTTACGACTACTTTAAGGGAAGTAGCTATCTCTTTAAAGACACATTTAAATAAATGAAACAGATGATTGAGCTAAAAAATGTATCCTTTCGATACGATAAAACAGTAGAAGAGTATCAAATTGACACGGTTTCGTTTCACGTGAAACAAGGAGAGTGGCTTTCGATTGTTGGACACAATGGTAGTGGGAAATCTACAGTTGTACGCCTGATTGATGGCCTTTTGGAAGCTGAGTCTGGTGAGATTTACGTTGATGGAAAACAACTGACTCGTGAGACCATATGGGAAATCCGTAGTAAAATTGGGATTGTATTTCAGAATCCTGATAACCAATTTGTTGGTGCGACAGTAGAAGATGATGTTGCCTTTGGTTTAGAAAATCAAGGAATTCCACGGGAAGAAATGTTTCAACGTGTGGAGAAGGCTATTGAGCAAGTTGGTATGCTGGAGTTTAAAGATCGCGAACCATCTCGTTTGTCAGGTGGTCAAAAGCAACGGGTGGCTATAGCAGGTATTATCGCCTTGAGACCAACTATTATTATCCTTGATGAAGTAACTAGTATGTTAGATCCAGAAGGTAGAGAGGATCTAATGGCGGTAATGAGAGAACTTCAGAAAAAATTTCAATTAACAATTATCTCCATTACCCATGATTTAACCGAAATTGCCTTAAGTGATCGAACACTCGTGTTTCAAAAAGGAAAACTAGAGTCTTCTATGACGCCGCGGGAATTGTTTTCAAGAAATGACCTCAATGAGATTGGACTAGATAAGCCTTTTAGTAAGCAGGTTCAAGAATCTCTCAGCTCGCATTTTCCGCTAAAACAGGATTATCTAACAGAAAGTGAGTTATTAGACCAATTATGGGAATCTCTTTAAAGAATGTCTATTATACTTATCAAGAGGGAAGTCCTTTTGAAGGGCAGGCGCTTTCTGATATTAGTTTGGAAATAAAAGATGGATCTTATACAGCCATTATCGGGCATACTGGTAGTGGCAAGTCTACTTTGTTGCAATTACTAAATGGTTTACTGCGTCCGACTAAAGGAACGATTCAATTTGAAGATTTTGTTTTAGATAATCATTCTGAGCCAAAAGAAATGAAGTACCTGAGAAAAAAGGTTGGTTTGGTTTTTCAATTTCCAGAAAGTCAGCTGTTTGCAGAAACCGTTCTAGCTGATGTAGCCTTTGGACCACAGAATTTTGGGGTACCTAAGGACAAAGCGGAGGAAATAGCCAAAGAAAAATTAGCGATCGTTGGTTTAGAAGAGTCTATCTATGATAAAAGTCCATTTGAACTATCTGGTGGACAGATGAGACGGGTTGCGATCGCAGGTATTTTAGCTATCGAACCAGAGATTTTAGTATTGGACGAGCCAACAGCAGGTCTAGATCCTGCTGGAAGAAAGGAATTGATGGCGCTGTTTGAGACATTACATAAAAATGGGATGACCCTAGTTCTGGTAACTCATACGATGGATGATGTAGCAAATTTTGCTGATACTGTATTTGCTTTAGAAGCGGGAAAACTTGTCCTAAACGGATCCCCAAGGGAAGTGTTTCAACAGGTTGAGTATTTACAAAAACTTCAATTAGGAGTCCCACAAATTACGAATTTTGCTCTTCAATTGAAACGAAGAGGACTTCCTCTGGACAGACTACCAATCAAAATTGAGGAACTAAAGGAGCTGTTACTTCATGAATAATATGATTTTGGGAAGGTATATTCCTGGAAACTCCATTATCCACCAACTAGATCCTCGTGGGAAGTTGCTCTCAATGTTTTTATTCATATTTCTTCTGTTTTGGGCAAATAATATCCAGACAAATGTTCTTCTCTTTGGTTTTATTTTTGTTTTAATGTATCTAACGAGGATTTCGGTTAGTTTTTATATTAAAGGCTTAAAATCAATGATTTTTATCATTGCTTTTACAACTATTTTTCAATTATTTGCGACCTCTCAAGGAACTATTTTGTATCAATGGTGGTTTTTTAAATTAACCGACCAAGGATTGATGCAAGCCGCCATCATATTTTGTAGATTTATTTTAATTATTTTTTATTCGACGATTTTAACAGTGACGACGACACCATTGAGTTTAGCAGATGCTGTTGAAAAGATCCTTACACCACTAAAAATTATTAAGGTTCCGGCTCATGAGATTGGGTTAATGCTATCTATGAGTTTGCGCTTTGTTCCAACCTTAGTAGATGATACGAATCGAATCATGAATGCGCAAAGGGCGCGTGGTGTTGATTTTGGTGAAGGAAATCTATTAAAAAGGATCCGTTCCTTTATTCCGATCCTCATTCCTCTATTTGCTTCTAGTTTTAAACGCGCAGATGCATTAGCAATTGCGATGGAAGCGAGAGGGTACAAAGGCGGTGAGGGACGAACACGCTATCGGACTCTGCAGTGGGGAGTAAAAGATACCCTAGCATTGCTCGTTATTCTGTGTCTCATGTTGATAGTTTTTTATCTAAAAAATGGATAGAGCTAGTTGTATTGGTTCAAAAATAAGGAAAAAGCGCTATACAAAGCGCTTTTTACATTAAATTCACATATTCTTGTAACATTTGTAATATATTCTACAATAAACTGTAACATTTTGTGTGTATGATAGAATTATGTTCGAAAGGAGAATAGAATTCATGAACAGTAAAAAGTTCCAATGGACAGTCACTTCCCTACTTTCAGCAGCATCACTTTTCATTTCTGGTATTGCTACAGTGAATGCTGAAACTTACGAAGTGAAGTCTGGAGATACTCTATCAAAAATTGCACTAGAAAATAACACTTCAGTAGAAAATATTATTGCATCTAACAATCTGACCAATGAAGATTTGATCTATGCAGGACAAATTATTGAGTTAGGTGAGCGTTCAAAATCTATGATTGATAAAGTTGCTCCACAAGAGCAAGCAAAACCTGCTGAAAGTGCACCTACAGCAACTGCAACAGCACAAACTGCTCAAAAACAAACAACTTATGCAGCAAATGCTGCAGTGACTTCTGCACAATCAACAAATGGTGGAATTGTTCTATCAAATGGGAATACTGCTGGAGAACAAGGATCTTATGCAGCTGCTCGTATGGCTGAAATGACTGGCGTACCTGCTTCTACTTGGGAAGCAATTATTGCCCGTGAATCAAATGGTCAAGTAAATGCAGCAAATGCTTCTGGTGCTAGTGGGTTGTTCCAAACAATGCCAGGTTGGGGTTCAACTGCAACAGTTGATGATCAAATCCAGTCTGCATACAATGCATATAGCTCACAAGGTTTATCAGCTTGGGGTTATTAAAAAATAGGTTTACAATTTGTAAACCTATTTTTTTAATGTCTCAAGAATATCAAGTGGAGAGTGACAAATAAAATCTGGTGAGTAAAGAAGTAGCTCTTCAAGATCTCCAAATCCCCAAGTGACTGCCATGGTTTTTATACCAACTGCTTGACCTCCAATGAGGTCAAATTTTGTGTCCCCAATAATCACTGTCTCCTCTTTTGGAAGGTCATTGCTTGACAAGGCGTATCGAATGACATCGGCTTTGTGGATACGATCTGAATTTGATCCATAAATTCCTTTAAAGTATTTAGCGATACCTAAATCTTGACACATCTGTAAAGCAACTGGTTCATGTTTTGAAGTGGTTACATAAAGAGGAATGTTTTCGTCTTGTAATGCTTTCAAAGCTTCTACTATCTGAGGAAACAGAGTTGATTTGTATTGACCTTTTTCATGATAATACTGGCGATAGATCGTCACTGCTTGATCTACCAAAGCTTCAGGAAGAGTAGCTTCAAAACTAGAAATCAAAGGTGGTCCCATAAAACTACGGATGGTTTTGAGATCGGGTTGAGGAACCTTCAAAGTATCGAATGTATGTTGAAAGCTCTCTGTAATTCCCTTGGAACTGTCAACTAATGTTCCATCTAAATCAAAAAATAAGGCTTGCATGTTATTCTCCAAATATCTCTTTTTGTAATCTACGTCCGGTCGGTGTTGCTGCCAATCCTCCTTCAGCTGTTTCTCTAAAGGCAGTCGGAAGACTAGAACCAACTTGGTACATGGCGTCAATAACTTCATCCACAGGTATTTTTGATTCAATACCTGCTAAGGCCATATCAGCAGCAATGAAGGCATAGCTGGCTCCCATTGCGTTTCGTTTGACACATGGAACTTCCACGAGTCCTGCTACTGGATCACAAATGAGGCCAAGCATGTTTTTGATGACAAAACCGACTGCCTGACTCGCTTGATAAGGAGTTCCCCCAGCAGCTAGTGTCAATGCAGCCGCACTCATAGCTGAAGCAGAACCGACTTCTGCTTGACAACCACCTTCTGCACCTGAAATAGAAGCATTATTGGCGATGACTAAACCAAAAGCTCCAGCTGTCAGTAGAAAATCTAATTGTTGCTGACGGTTTAACCCTAATTTTTGAGTTGCTGCAGTGAGAACTGCGGGAAGGCAGCCAGCAGATCCTGCAGTGGGTGTTGCGCAGACCAGTCCCATTTTAGCATTGTGTTCGTTGACAGCAATAGCATTCTTCGCTGCGGTTAGGACGGTCAAGTCAGATAACGTTTTCCCTGATTTGATATAGCGATCTAATTTTGCGGCATCCCCACCAGTTAACCCACTACGAGAGTGGTTTTCATTTAACCCTAACTTTACAGAATCAATCATCACTTCTAAATTACGGGTCATTAATCGTAGGACTTCTTCTCGTTCACGACCAGTTAGTTCAAATTCAGTTGCAATCATTAACTCTGCGACGTTTCCTTGGTATTGCGTGCTTGCTTGTTCTACGAGGTCTACAATTGAATAAAACATATGAACTCCTTATTTGAAAAAGTTGACATTATGAAGATGAGGAATTTTACGGATATCTTCGATCGCTGCTTCACAACTCCTTGAGTCAACTTCTATAATCATAATCGCTTTTTCTCCAGCTTTTTCCCGTGTTACATTCATTTGTGCAATGTTAATATCATAGCGAGAAAGAGCTTCTGTTACATGGGCGATCATTCCAGGGACGTCCTGGTGAACAATGATAATGGTTGGAGTATTCATATTTAGCGAGATAGCAAAGCCATTTAACTCAGTAACCTGTATGTTGCCGCCACCAATTGAGATTCCAGTGACAGAAATCGTTTTATGATCATTTTTAACAGTAATAGTCGTTGTGTTTGGGTGAGGAGCATTGCTTTCTTTTTGAATAGACCAAACAATCCGAATGCCTCGTTCATGTGCAATTTTTAGACTATCTGGGATTCTAGGATCATCTGTGTCCATTCCTAAGATGCCCGCTACTAAGGCTAAATCTGTTCCATGACCACGATAGGTTTTGGCGAAGGAATTAAATAATTGGAACTCAACTTCTTTTGGTTCCTCTCCAAAGATAGAAGAAACAATTTTACCAATTCGAACAGCACCTGCAGTGTGACTACTGGATGGGCCGATCATCACAGGTCCAATAATATCAAAAACTGATTGGAATTTTAAAGAGTTCATGCTCTGCTCCTTTGTGATCACTTTACTTCATTATATCAGATATGGCTGATGATTTCTTCTATTTTTCCCGAAATATCTGAGAAATCTTAAAGGGGGCTTAAAGCATTTATATTATCCTGGATTTTTAGTATTTCTAACATCTGACTGAAATATTTGACACATTATTTCAATAAATATGAAATATTTCTTGTGTAGTATAGAGGTATACCAATAAAGGAGTACATAATAATGAATAAAAAACAAATGATGAAACGAATTATTGGACTTAGTTTACTTGCAGGACTTTTCCTTCCAATTGTAGCGAATGCAGATTCTTATACTGTAAAATCAGGTGATACTTTATCAGCTATTGCTAAAGAGAAAAACACAACGGTTGATGCGATTGCTAAGAAAAATAAGATTAGTAACGTGAATCTCATCTCAGTTGGACAAGTTCTTGAGATTGAAGATGCAAATACAACGCAGAAAACTACGGAGCAAGCTCCTGCTAGTAAAACTGATACTACACAAGTAACAACTACTGTCTCTGCTTCAGATGGCTTGAGTGCGGAAGATGCAGCTGCTAAGGAATGGATTGCCCAAAAAGAGTCAAGTGGTAGTTATACAGCACAAAATGGCCAATATTATGGTCGTTACCAATTGACTATCACTTATTTGAATGGTGATTTATCACCTGCAAACCAAGAAAAAGTGGCCAATCAATATGTTGTCAACCGTTATGGATCATGGTCAGCAGCTAAAAATTTCTGGTTAGCAAATGGTTGGTATTAAATTCGTTTGAAAAGAGTTCTTGAATAGGACTCTTTTTAAATTTACAGACCTGTAAACCCATCGATCCTGATCAACAAAAAGAATAGTAAGATGCTTGTTTTCTAATATAAAGCGTGTTAAAATGGTAACTGCTCAAAACGACCTTCAATCGTTAAAGCAAACCACGACCTTCAATCGTGAGAAACGAAAAGATGGGAGAAATCTATGAGTGATAACTCGAAAATACGTGTTGTTGTTGGTATGAGTGGTGGTGTGGATTCATCTGTAACAGCTTTATTATTAAAGCAACAGGGTTACGATGTCATCGGCATCTTCATGAAAAACTGGGACGACACAGACGAAAATGGCGTCTGTACGGCTACAGAAGATTACAAAGATGTAGCAGCGGTTGCAGACCAAATTGGCATTCCTTACTATTCTGTCAACTTTGAGAAAGAATACTGGGATCGTGTCTTTGAATATTTCCTTGCTGAATACCGAGCTGGTCGAACACCAAATCCGGATGTCATGTGTAATAAGGAAATCAAATTTAAGGCCTTTTTAGATTATGCTATGACACTCGGTGCAGATTATGTAGCGACAGGGCACTATGCGCGCGTGGCGCGTGATGAGGATGGCATTGTCCATATGTTACGTGGCGTTGACAACGGGAAGGATCAAACTTATTTCTTAAGCCAACTGTCACAAGAACAACTTCAAAAAACCATGTTCCCATTGGGACATTTGGAAAAGCCTGAGGTTCGCCGTCTAGCTGAAGAAGCTGGATTGGCAACAGCTAAAAAGAAAGACTCAACTGGAATTTGCTTTATCGGAGAAAAGAATTTCAAAGAATTTCTAGGGAACTACCTTCCTGCCCAACCAGGTCGAATGATGACCATCGATGGACGAGATATGGGTGAACATGCTGGTTTGATGTATTACACAATCGGTCAACGGGGTGGACTTGGAATTGGTGGCCAACAAGGTGGAGACAATGCTCCATGGTTTGTAGTTGGGAAAGACCTCAGTCAAAATATTCTTTATGTCGGTCAAGGCTTCTACCATGAAGCATTGATGTCAACAAGTTTACAGGCTAGTCAAGTTCACTTTACACGAGATATGCCAGAAGAGTTTACATTAGAGTGTACAGCTAAGTTCCGCTATCGTCAACCAGATTCTAAGGTAACTGTACACGTTAAAGGTGACAAGGCAGAAGTGGTTTTTGCAGAACCTCAACGAGCCATTACACCAGGACAAGCTGTTGTTTTTTACGACGGTGAAGAGTGTCTAGGCGGTGGCTTGATTGACAATGCTTATCGGGATGGAAAAGTTTGTCAGTATATTTAGAATTTTCTAGGAGGAACGAAAGTGTTTCAGTTCTTTAAGAAAAAAATAGAGAACACAAAGACTATCTCTGATTATAAGAAACAATATTTGAGGGAAAAAACGACGGAGTCAATTGAAGCTTTGTTCAAGGAATTGAAGAAATCTAAAGTTTGGGTTCCCTTTAATGCTTCTTTAATGGATGGGAGTGACGAACAAGAAGGTATTCGTCTAAAACCGGATATTCTACGAAAGGGAGACGACTACTTTTATCCTTGTTTCTTGACGGAACAGGATATTCCTAAAGATTATTACGATCGTTTTTCTTGGCTGCAAATACCTTTTACGGACTGTTTATTTACTGCAGAAAGGATAGGAAAGTTTCCAGTGAGAGGGATTGTTCTAGATGCATTCTCTGATCCAGTTGAGATTGACAAAGGAGTTTTTGAAGCAATCCGTCAGTGTTAGTATATTTAAATTGACAAATTTTCTCAATTTGCTACAATAATAAAAGCAATAGAAATGATGGTCAAAGCTCATGGATGTTGCAGGCTTTTTTGTCCTGCACTTCTCAGAGTTTTGACTATTTTTGTGTGATTTCGAAAGGAAGTAAAATGAGGCAACAGGATTTTCGAACGAAAATAGGTTCTACTGTTTTTGGTGTGAGGGCGACTGCTTTGATTGTAAAAGATAATCGCTTGTTCGTCATAGAAGATGAGGACGGCTGTTATACAATCGGAGGTGCTATTCAAGTCAATGAAACTACAGAGGATGCTGTAGTTCGGGAAGTCAAAGAGGAACTTGGTGTCACATCTACAGCAGGTCCGTTAGCTTTCGTGGTTGAAAATCACTTTGAACAAGCTGGAATCCACTACCATAACATTGAATTTCATTATTTGGTGGACTTGCTAGAAGATGCACCTTTGGTCATGCAGGAAGATACCAAGCAATTACCTTGCCGTTGGATTGCTTTCGATGATTTACACACTGTTGACCTGAAACCGGCCTTTTTAAAATCAGCCCTACCAGAATGGGACGGAAAATTACGACACATCCATCTTGAGAAATAGGAGAAAAAATGACTTATAATTTTATTGAAGAATACGATATCATTGTAATCGGTGCGGGACATGCGGGGGTAGAAGCCTCCCTAGCTGCTAGCCGTATGGGTTGTAAGGTCTTACTTGCGACTATTAACATTGAAATGCTGGCTTTTATGCCTTGTAATCCCTCTATTGGTGGTTCCGCTAAGGGGATTGTCGTGCGTGAAGTCGATGCCCTCGGTGGAGAAATGGCGAAGAATATCGACAAGACCTACATCCAAATGAAAATGCTCAATACTGGTAAAGGTCCTGCGGTTCGTGCACTTCGGGCTCAAGCAGACAAAGAACTTTACTCAAAAGAAATGCGGAAAACGGTTGAAAATCAAGAAAATTTAACTCTTCGCCAAACTATGATTGATGAGATTTTGGTGGAGAATGGTAAGGTTGTTGGTGTAAGGACTGCAACTCACCAAGAATATGGAGCAAAGGCTGTTATTGTCACTACTGGGACAGCTTTACGCGGAGAAATTATCATTGGAGATCTCAAGTATTCGTCAGGACCTAATCATAGTCTAGCTTCTATCAATTTGGCCGATAATCTCAAACAGCTAGGATTAGAAATTGGACGTTTCAAAACAGGGACGCCACCTCGTGTAAAGGCGTCGTCAATTAATTATGACGAAACGGAAATTCAACCCGGAGATAAAGCTCCAAATCATTTTTCTTATACATCGCGTGATGAAGATTATGTAAAGGATCAGGTTCCTTGTTGGTTAACTTATACGAATGGGCATAGCCATGAGATTATCCAAAATAATTTACACCGGGCACCTATGTTTACAGGGGTTGTAAAGGGAGTAGGTCCTCGCTATTGTCCGTCCATTGAGGATAAAATTGTCCGTTTTGCTGACAAAGAGCGTCATCAACTATTTTTAGAACCTGAGGGACGAAATACAGAAGAAGTCTATGTTCAAGGGCTGTCAACGAGTTTACCAGAGGATGTTCAACGGGATCTCGTCCATTCTATTAAGGGACTTGAGAAGGCAGAAATGATGCGAACGGGTTATGCAATTGAGTATGATATGGTTTTGCCTCATCAATTGCGCTCAACTTTGGAAACTAAGAAAATTTCAGGTCTCTTTACAGCTGGCCAAACCAATGGAACGTCTGGCTATGAGGAGGCTGCTGGTCAAGGGATTATTGCAGGGATCAATGCGGCTCTAAAAATCCAAGGAAAACCAGAACTCATTTTGAAACGCAGTGATGGTTATATTGGGGTCATGATCGATGACTTGGTAACAAAGGGAACGATCGAACCGTATCGTTTGTTAACAAGCCGTGCAGAATACCGTCTGATTTTGCGTCATGATAATGCCGATATGCGCTTGACAGAAATGGGACGAGCAATTGGATTGGTAGATGATGAACGTTGGCAACGTTTCGAAACCAAGAAGTATCAGTTTGAAAACGAGATGAAGCGTTTGGATAGCATTAAGTTAAAGCCTGTAAAGGAAACCAATGAGAAGGTTGCTGCAATGGGCTTTAAACCATTGACAGATGCTGTCACTGCTAAAGAATTCTTGCGAAGACCAGAAGTCTCTTACCAAGATGTGGTAGAATTTATCGGTCCTGCAGCTGAAGAACTGGATGATAAAATCATTGAATTGATTGAAACTGAAATTAAATACGAAGGCTATATCTCAAAAGCAATGGACCAAGTCGAAAAAATGAAGCGTATGGAAGAAAAACGAATTCCTGCGAATATTGACTGGGATGATATTGACTCTATTGCAACCGAAGCGCGTCAAAAATTTAAATTAATTAATCCAGAAACGATTGGTCAAGCAAGTCGTATCTCAGGTGTCAATCCAGCGGATATCTCTATTTTAATGGTTTACTTGGAAGGTAAATCTCGGAGTATCTCCAAAAACAAAGCAAACCACTAATCAAATGGGGCTGAGATGATGTTTCAGCCTCAATTTTATGGATTGAAATCTGTTGTTGCTGTTTACACAGTTGTAAACCTTGTTTACAAAGTAGTGAAGTGGAGGAAGAGCTTTTTGCTGGTCGATTTTCTCTGTAATATAGAGAGAAACCTCGCTTTTTACCTCTATTTATGGTATAATTCCGAGAAGAGGTTTATGATGAAAAAATTTCGTTTATCGTTCATCCATTATGTGTTAATTGGTTTTATTTCATTTGCAATTTTAGCAATTTTTTTAAGAATCTTTGGCAAAGGCTATGTAACTCTCATTGCAATTTTTTTAGTCTTAGCTGGATTGATTGCTTTATTTGAATACCAGTTACAAATTTCAGAGTTAGATGAATTAGAACAAATACAATATGTTAACCATCAGGCAGAAAGCGGATTAGCATCCCTCCTTGATAAAATGCCTGTTGGAGTTATCAAGATTAATGAAGAATCAAATGAAGTAGAGTGGTTCAACCCTTATGCTGAATTGATTTTTTCAACAGATGATGGGGACTTTGATGTTGAATCATTGAAAAAATTACTCAATACTTTGTTTGAGGATAAAGGTCATTATGTCACGGTAGCCGATAAGAAATATTCTGTTTACTTTGATCAGACAGCTAGTGTTGTTTACTTTTTTGATGTATCTAGTGAGTATGAGGCAACAGTTGGCTTGGTGACAACTCGTCCTGTTATCGGTATTATCTCTGTTGATAATTATGATGATCTGGAAGATGTCATTTCAGACTCTGATATTAGCAATATCAATAGTTTTATTGCCAACTTTGTAGAAGAGTTTACAGCTCGCTACCATATGTTTTACAGACGTGTGGGAATGGACCGTTTCTATTTGTTTACAGATTACACGGTCTTGGAACAATTGATGGAATCGAAGTTTTCAGTCATCGATAAATTCCGAGAAGAGGCAAAAAATCGTGAACTTCCAATTACCCTAAGTATGGGATTCTCGTATGGTGATGGAGAGCATGATGAAATAGGTAAAGTAGCTCTCTTGAACCTGAACCTTGCGGAAGTTCGTGGTGGGGATCAAGCAGTAGTCAAAGAAAATGATGAACAGAAAAACCCTATTTTCTTTGGTGGTGGAACAGCTTCAGCTGTGAAGCGGACTCGGACTCGCACACGCGCTATGATGACAGCTATTTCGGATAAAATTAAATCCGTTGATCAAGTCTTCATTGTTGGACATAGAAACTTGGATATGGATGCTTTAGGAGCGTCTGTGGGAATGCAGTTTTTCTCTAGCAATATTTTGGCCTCCTCTTATGTGGTCTATGACCCGCATGCAATGGCTAGTGATATTTCAAGAGCGATTGCGAAACTAGAAGAAGAGCAGGTGACGAAAATCCTTCCCCTAGAGGAAGCCATGCAAATGGTGACGGATCGCTCTTTGTTAATTATGGTTGACCATTCTAAGACGGCCTTGACTCTTTCAAAAGAGTTTTATCAGGAATTTCAACAGATTATTGTCATTGACCATCACCGTCGGGATGATGATTTCCCTGAAAATGTTCTGATCACCTATATTGAAAGTGGAGCAAGTAGTGCGAGCGAATTGGTTAGTGAACTTATTCAGTTCCAGAAGTCGAAGAAAAATCGGTTAACGAAGATTCAAGCTAGTGTCTTGATGGCTGGGATTATGCTGGATACTAAGAACTTCTCCGCACGTGTTACGAGTCGGACCTTTGATGTGGCGAGTTACCTTCGTTCAAGAGGTAGTGATAGTGTAACCATCCAGGAGATCTCTGCGATTCAGTTTGATGAGTACCGCGAAGTGAACGAACTGATCTTGACTGGTGAAAAGATTTTGCCGCATATCATCGTAGCTTGTGCCAATACGACTAAAGCCTATGATTCAGTAACTATTAGTAAAGCAGCTGATAGTATGCTGGCCATGTCTGAGGTGGAAGCAACCTTTGTCATTGCTTGTAATCAAAGTGGGACTGTCTCGATTTCTGCACGAAGTCGAAGCAAAGTCAATGTACAGCGTATCATGGAACAGCTTGGCGGAGGAGGTCATTTCAACTCGGCAGCCTCTCAAATTGAGGGTCAAGATTTGATGAGTATTCGTCAACAACTGATTGAGACTATTGAAAACGAAGTAACTATTGAAAAGGAGAATGTAGAATGAAAGTTATTTTCTTAGCGGATGTAAAAGGTAAAGGTAAAAAAGGCGAAATTAAAGAAGTACCTACTGGTTATGCACAAAACTTTTTGATCAAGAAAAATCTTGCGAAAGAAGCCAATGCCCAAGCAATCGGTGAACTTCGTGGAAAGCAAAAGTCAGAAGAAAAAGCGCATGCTGAATTGTTAGCGGAAGCGCAAAAGATTAAAGCAAAATTAGAAGAAGAAGCAACTGTTGTTCAATTCACTGAAAAAATTGGGCCAGATGGCCGTACTTTCGGCTCTATTACCAATAAAAAGATTGCAGAAGAACTTGAGAAACAATTTGGCATTAAGATTGATAAACGTCATATCCAAGTTTCCACTCCGATTCGTTCAACAGGTTTGATTGACGTCCCTGTAAAAATTTATCAAGATGTTACAGGTGTGATTAATATTCGTGTAAACGAAGGGTAAACACGATCGATAGAAAGGTTTTTTTATGGCTGAGATAGAGGAATTACGAACACAACCTCAAGATATCCAAGCTGAACAATCAGTGTTGGGAGCCATTTTTATTGATGAGGGGAAATTGGTCTTTGTTCGTGAATATATCGAGCCTGGCGATTTCTTTAAGTACTCGCACCGTTTGATTTTTAAAGCCATGATCGATCTAGCTGACCGCGGGGATGCGATTGATGCGACGACTGTTCGAAATATTTTAGATAGTCAGGGGGATCTCCAAAATATTGGCGGTCTCTCCTATTTGGTAGAAGTCATTAATTCGGTACCAACTTCAGCTAACGCAGAGTATTACGCGAAAATTGTTGCCGAAAAAGCTGTTTTACGTCGATTGATCTCTCGATTAACGGAAAGTATTAATCAAGCTTATGATGGTGCAAGTCCTTCAGATGAAATCATTGCGGGTGCTGAAAAAGCTCTGATTGATGTTAGTGAAAACGCAAATCGTAGTGGATTTAAAAATATTCGAGACATCTTGAATATAAATTTTGGTAGCTTGGAAGCCCGCTCTCTTCAAACCTCTGATATTACGGGTATTGCGACAGGCTATCGCGATTTGGACCATATGACGACAGGGCTACATGAGGAAGAGTTGATTATTTTAGCGGCTCGTCCTGCAGTAGGGAAAACAGCCTTTGCTCTAAATATTGCTCAAAATATCGGGACAAAGTTGGATAAGACAGTGGCTATTTTCTCATTAGAAATGGGTGCTGAGAGTTTGGTTGACCGGATGTTAGCAGCTGAAGGTTTGATTGAATCCCATTCGATTCGTACAGGTCAATTGACGGATGAAGAGTGGCGGAAATATGCCATTGCTCAAGGAAATTTGGCCAATGCGAGTATTTACATCGATGATACCCCAGGAATTCGGATCACTGAGATTCGTTCGAGAGCAAGAAAATTAGCGCAGGAAACAGGGAATCTCGGTCTTATTCTGATTGACTACCTGCAGCTGATTACAGGGACTGGAAGAGAAAACCGTCAACAGGAAGTTTCAGAAATTTCTCGTCAGTTAAAGATTTTGGCTAAGGAACTAAAAGTTCCCGTTATTGCTTTGAGTCAGCTATCACGTGGTGTGGAACAGCGCCAAGACAAACGTCCTGTTCTTTCTGATATTCGTGAATCTGGATCGATTGAGCAGGATGCGGATATTGTTGCTTTCTTGTACCGTGATGATTATTATGATCGAGCTGGTGAAGAGGAAGAAGATGGAATGCCTAATAATACGGTTGAAGTGATTATCGAGAAAAACCGTTCAGGTGCGCGTGGGACAGTCGAATTAATATTCCAAAAGGAATACAATAAATTCTCAAGTATTTCAAAGAGAGAGGATCAATAAGATGAGTGATGCATTTACAGATGTTGCAAAAATGAAAAAAATTAAGGAAGAAATCAAGGCCCATGAAGGACAAGTGGTTGAAATGACGCTTGAAAATGGACGGAAACGTCAAAAAAATAAATTTGGACGCTTGATTGAGGTCTATCCTTCTTTATTTATTATCGAGTATACGAACGACAATAGCTTACCAGGTGAACCAGCCAATACATACGTGGAGTCTTACACCTATTCAGATATTTTAACAGAGAAGAATTTAATTCGTTATTTGGATTAATTTCTTGCTTTTATCGTCTAAATCAGTTATTATAATAAATACATATGGGAGTCTGTGTACAGTCTGAGAGGAAGTGTAAGCTTCGACCGCACCTGATCTGGGTAATGCCAGCGTAGGAAACAAATGAAATGTATTTTTCGTTATGAGTGACCTTGTGCAATACGTCTCCTATTTTGGAGGCGTTTTTTATTTGTGAGAAAGGAGGTTACGATGTCTCTTGTAAAAAGATATTCAAAACAGTTGATAGGATTTGCAGGTTTTAGCAGCCTTCTTATCTTATGGCAGTTAGCAGGATTTTTAAATGTCCTCCCAAAATTTGTATTACCAACGCCACTTGAAATTGGGAATGCCTTTGTACGAGATCGAGCTCTCCTGATTCATCACAGTTTGTCTACCCTTCAAGTGGCCTTGATCGGACTTGTTATAGGGGTTCTTCTTGCTGCTGGCTTTGCGATTCTCATGGATAGTTTTCAATGGGTGAATGATCTGGTCTATCCTTTTATGGTTGTTATTCAAACCATTCCGACGATTGCCTTGGCCCCTATCCTGGTTCTTTGGTTTGGTTATGGTATGCTTCCAAAACTGGTTTTGATCATTATTACGGTGGTATTTCCCATCGTAGTTAGTTTCTTAGATGGTTTTCGGCATTGCGATCAAGACATTCTGAGATTGTTTCAGATTATGCAAGCCAATCGCTTTCAGACCTTAGTTCATTATAAAATTCCTGCAGCGCTTCCTTATTTTTTTGCAGGCTTACGTGTGAGCGTTTCCTATGCTTTTATCAGTACGGTAGTTTCAGAATGGTTAGGAGGTTTTGATGGATTGGGGGTCTATATGATCCAATCGAAGAAGTTATTTCAGTATGATACGATGTTTGCGATCATTGTATTGATTTCTGCTATTAGTTTACTCGGTATGTTTCTCGTTGACCAATTAGAAAAAAACATTCTAAAATGGAAAAAGGATTGACAAACTTGTAAATGGTGTAAAAATTAAATTGACAAAAATGTAAAAGAGGTATAGCTAATGAAAAAGTCAATAGGTTTATTTTTATCAATAATATTGGGATTTGTTTTCTTGAGTGCTTGTCAAAATTCTGTCAAGCAATCGTCAAGTGGTTTGAAAAAGATTGATTTTATTCTAGATTGGACCCCGAATACCAATCATACGGGTCTCTATGTAGCAAAGGAAAAAGGGTACTTTAAAGAAGCAGGACTGGATGTAGATATAAAACTTCCTCCGGAAGACAGTAGTTCTGATTTGATTATCAATGGGAAAGCTCCATTTGGTATTTATTTCCAAGATTCTATGGCCAAGAAATTGGATAAAGGTGCGGGTATTACCGCTGTTGCAGCTATCGTCGAACACAATACGTCAGGAATTATTTCAAGAAAAGATGCAGCGATCACAAGTCCAAAAGATTTGGTTGGTAAGAAGTATGGTACCTGGAATGATCCAATTGAGTTGGAAATGATCAAATCGATGATGAAAAAAGAGGGGGCTGATTTTAATCAAGTAAAATTGGTTCCAAATAGTGATTCAAATTCTATTACTCCGATTGAAAATAAGGTCTTTGATGCTGCTTGGATTTATCACGGTTGGGATGGAATTTTGGCTGAGCAAAAGGGAATGAAGACCAATTTCTTCTATATGAAAGATTTTGTTCCTGCATTTGACTACTATTCGCCTGTTATTATTGCTAACAATGACTATTTGAAGTCTCATAAAGAGGAAGCAAAAAAATTCATTCAAGCGGTGAAAAAAGGCTACCAATATGCTATAGAGCATCCGGAAGAAGCTGCGGATATCTTGATCAAACAGGCCCCTGCCTTAGCTAACCAGCGTGATTTTGTACTAGCTTCCCAAAAATATCTTTCCAGTCAATATGCTTCAGACAAGGACAAGTGGGGGCAGTTTGATCCTAAGCGGTGGAATGCTTTTTATGCTTGGGCAAAAGAGCAAGGTTTGGTCTCAAATGACTTAGAAGACAAAGGTTTCACAAATGAATTGGTAGGTGACTGATATTTTAACCGTAAAAGATGTAAGTTTCTCTTTTGGAGATAAAGCAGTTTTAAACAATGTATCACTAGAAGTGCAAAAAGGAGAAATTGTCTCTATTCTAGGTCCGAGTGGGGTGGGGAAATCAACCTTGTTTAATTTAATTGCTGGGATCCTTCCCTTACAAAAGGGTACCATAGAAGTAGATAATGCCCCGATCTCCTTTGGGAAAGTCAGCTATATGCTACAAAAGGATCTTTTGTTGGAACATAAGACAGTATTGGGAAATATTATTCTTCCCCTTCAGTTGAAAAAGATTTCTAAGGAAGAGGCGACATCTACCGCTCTAAAATTGTTAGATGAATTTAAATTGGGAAGTATCGCCAACCTTTATCCTAATGCGCTGAGTGGGGGGATGCGGCAACGGGTGGCGCTATTGAGAACCTATCTTCTGGGTCATTCTGTCTTCCTATTAGATGAAGCTTTTAGTGCCTTAGATGAATTGACAAGGCAGGACCTTTATCACTGGTATCTAGAAAGTAAGGAACGTCTTGGTCTCACCACTCTGGTGATCACTCATAGTATCGAAGAAGCTTTGACATTGAGTGACCGGGTCTATATCTTGAATCATAATCCCGGTGAAATTATTGCAGATCTTCCTTTAAAATGGGATCCAGCAACGGATAGGGACTGGCAACAATTGCAATATAAAAAACGAATCATAGAATTGTTAGCTGAATTTCATTGAAATTGTTTTGAAGGACTTTACAAAGTTTCTATTCCGTGATAGAATAGAATTTGTACGAAATGACAGCAGGACAAAATGAAGCTCGTCAACAGGAAGTCAGCTAGAAAAGTAACCTTTGCTGTTTGGGCGAAGGCTTTCTGAACGAATCAGGTTTGTCTAAAACGTTATTTCCTACAAAAATTATTTTTATAGGAGGACATTTCAAATGTCACGTTATACAGGACCATCTTGGAAACAATCTCGCCGTCTTGGCTTGTCACTTACAGGTACAGGTAAAGAATTGGCACGTCGTAACTACGTACCAGGTCAACATGGACCAAACAACCGTTCAAAATTGTCAGAATACGGTTTGCAATTAGCTGAAAAACAAAAACTTCGTTTCTCTTACGGACTTGGTGAAAAACAATTCCGTAACTTGTTCGTACAAGCTACTAAAGTTAAAGAAGGAACTGTCGGTTTCAACTTCATGCTTCTTTTGGAACGTCGTTTGGATAACGTTGTTTACCGTCTTGGACTTGCGACTACTCGTCGCCAAGCTCGTCAGTTCGTTAACCACGGTCACATCCTTGTTGACGGAAAACGCGTTGATATCCCTTCATACCGCGTAACTCCAGGTCAAGTGATCTCAGTTCGCGAAAAATCAGCTAAAGTTCCAGCTATCCTTGAAGCTGTTGAAGCTACAGTTGGACGTCCAGCATTCGTATCATTCGATGCTGACAAACTTGAAGGTTCATTGACTCGCCTTCCAGAACGCGATGAAATCAACCCAGAAATCAACGAAGCACTTGTCGTTGAATTCTACAACAAAATGCTTTAATTTTAAGATATACTTTGCAGAAAGCCTACTACAGTGGGCTTTTTGTTTTCTTAAAACCTAAACCTGCTAATAAAAAAACTCCTGATCTAGATCGATCAGGAGAGACTGTTACCGTAACATTTTCATTAAAAATTCAGCCATTTGTTGAGGGCTTTCTTTTTTTCCGCGAGAAACCCACATTTGACAGACTCCGAAGAAGGCATTGGTCAGATAGACAGAACTGTAGACTCTTTCAATATCTGTTAATGATTTATGACTATAGCGCTCTTGCAAACTATCAACCAGAAGAATCTGTAATTTATGTCGTAAGAAGGTCTGGATCTCCTTGGTTCCATTCTCTGTCAGAAGAACTGCAAAGAGTGGCTCCTTGGTTAGGAATTCGAACACTTCTGTAATCGCTTGGCGCTTGTCGTCTTGGTGTTTGTCAAAGATATATTCAAGCTTGTGAAAGAGTGCTTGTTGGTAGCGCTCGATCATATCGTACTTGTCTCGATAGTGGGTATAAAAGCTAGAGCGACTAATGCCGGATTCTTGTGCTAACTCAACCGTTGTGATTTGGTCGAATGATTCCTTTTCTAGTAGTCGAACCATCGCCTCCTCGATATTTCGTTTTGTTTTTAATCGTTTATTGCTCTCAGTCATCTGTTAATCCTTTTTGCACAAAATTATACACAGTGTCTAAAAATAAAGATTTCCTACTTGTGAAAATTTCTAGAAACTGTATAATCTATTATATCAGAAATTTAGACAATGTGTATAAAAAGGAGACAAAAAATATGATGAAAGAATGGAAGGCTATTCTTAAAAAGCCAACATTTATCATTGTCATGATTGGAGTTGCTTTGATTCCAGCTCTTTATAATATTATTTTTCTATCTTCCATGTGGGATCCATATGGCCAAGTTTCGGATCTTCCTGTAGCGGTTGTCAATAAGGATCAATCTGCTACATATAATGGACAAAAGATGGAAATAGGAAAAGACATGGTGTCCAATTTGAAGGACAATGACTCACTTGATTTTCATTTTGTAGATGAGAAAGCTGCGAAAGATGGTCTTAAAAATGGCGATTATTATATGATTGTAACCCTGCCTGAGGATCTTTCAAAGAAAGCTAGCTCCATCTTAACCAATCATCCGGAACAGATGACCATTGATTACCAAACATCCAGTGGTCATAGTTTTATCGCAGGGAAAATGAGCGACACTGCGATGACAAAGATGAAGCAGTCAGTGGCCGAAAAAGTGACCAATACGTATACAACAGCTTTATTTTCCAAAATGGGATCGCTTAAATCTGGTATGGGGACAGCGGCAGATGGAAGTGCTAAATTAGCAGATGGTGCAAGTAAATTGGAAGATGGTGGTCAAACACTGTCTACTAATTTGAATACATTGGCTCGTTCAAGCTTAGCATTTTCAGATGGTGCGACTACTCTTCGTACGGGTCTAGCAGCCTATACAGATGGTGTTGGTCAATTAGGAAATGGTCTCAATCAAATGGCTGGTCAACTTCCAAACTTGGTATCTGGCGTCAATCAATTAAATAATGGGTTTGGTACTTTTAATACAGGCTTGATGGCTTACGCTACCGGAGTGGATCGATTAGGAAATGGTCTCAATCAAATGGCGAGTCAAACCCCTCAGTTAGCTTCAGGAGTTGGTCAATTAACCAGTGGTATGGGGACCCTCAATGATGGTCTTGGGAATTATACCAATGGCGTGCGTCAATTGAATTCAGGCCTATCTAACTTTTCAAATGGTTTAGCAACCTATACAAATGGAGTCGCTACTTTATCAGAAGGAGCGGGTCAATTAAGTAGTCAATCTGCTACCCTTCGAAATGGGGTTTCACAATTAGAATCAGGTATTCAAACATTATCAAGCCAGCTACAAGCTTCTACAAGTCAATCTGCTCAGATTGATCAATTGGCAGCTGGTTTAAACCAATTAAATGCAGCGATTCAAAATGCTTCAGTAGATACCAGTCAACTTTCGTCTGGATTGACGAGTATTGCGAATTCAGCTCAATCAATCCTTGCTTCAGCCCAAGCGGATCGTGCAAATGCCCTTGCAAGTGTACAAGGGACAGCAGCCTATCAAGCAATGACAGCTGACCAACAAGCGGAAATCAATGCGGCGATCTCATCGAGCCCAAGCTCGAGTGAAACGGCGGCTCAAGGGATCTTGACTACGATTCAAACGATCCAAGGTAGTTTGAATACAGGAAATAGCTTGACACAACTGCAAACGGCAGCCAATCAAGTTTTACCGACAGCTTCTTCTACCTTGACAGACTTGTCAAGTGGTTTGTCTAAGATCCAATCCGCAGTTAGTGGACAATTGTTACCAGCTAGTCAAACCATCAGTCAGGGGATCGACGCTTATACAGCAGGTGTCGATAAAATCGCTAATGGAGCAACCCAACTTCAGACCAATAGTAGCACTTTAACGGATGGTGCTAGTCAGTTGGCAGCAGGTGTTGGCCAACTAGATAGTAAATCATCAGAATTACTTGCAGGAAGCAATCAATTAGCTTCTGGTCTAGGTGAGTTAAATGGGAAGATGCCTGCCTTGACATCAGGCATGAATCAACTGGCTTCAGGAGCGACTCAATTAACAGGTAAGTCGGGTGAATTGGTTGCCGGTGCTGGAAAATTAGCTGACGGTGTAGGACAATTGAACAGCAAAACTCCAGAGTTGGCAGGTGGTGTCAACAAACTTGTCACTGGTGTCAATCAGTTGACAGAAAAATCAGGTCAATTGGTGACTGGTGCTGATAAACTAGCCGACGGTGCAAATCAAATCTCAGATGGGTCCAGCAAATTAGCAGCAGGTGGCCAAACATTGACAAATGGTTTAGGTGAATTAGCAACAGGAAGCCAAACCTTGAGTCAAGGATTAAACGATGCTAAGGGACAATTGAATGTGGCTACAACTGAAAAAGAAAACGCTAAAACCTTAGCAGATCCTGTCACTTTGTCTAAAACAGACCGTGACAATGTCCCGGTGAATGGTGTCGGAATGGCTCCTTATATGATCTCTGTAGCACTCTTTGTTTGTGCCTTGTCAACCAATATGATCTTTGCAAAATTGCCATCCGGTCGTCATCCTGAAAGTCGCTGGGCATGGTTTAAATCTCGCTTTGAGGTCAACGGAACGATTGCGGTGATTGCAGGAGTCTTGGTCTATGGTGCCGTTCACTTGATTGGTTTATCAGCTAATCATGAGATGGCTACTCTCTTCCTTTGTGTGATTGGTAGTGTGGCCTTCATGTCTATCGTGACTGCTTTGACAACATGGCAAAGAAAGATCGGTGCTTTCCTTTCCTTGATCCTCTTGCTCTTGCAATTGGCTTCTAGTGCAGGAACCTATCCTCTTGCTTTGACAAATGGCTTTTTCCAAGCCATTCATCCATTCTTGCCAATGAGCTATACCGTTTCTGGTCTTCGTCAAACGATTTCGATGACAGGAGAAATTGGAAATCAAGTGGCCTTCCTTCTGATGACTATTGCTCTTTTTGCAGGGCTAGGAATGTGGTTCTATAATCCAAAACAATATGAAGAGGACTAATCTTCGGGAACTCCCAACAGAATGTGTTGAGAGTTTTTTGTTTCATGTGAAACAAAAATTCTCGCTTGTTTAAGCGAGAATATTCATTATTTAAAGAAGACAACATCAGGATTTGGCGTAATATAGAGGAGTTGGTCGTTTTCAAAGACCAATTGGATGGTGTTGTTTTTATAGGTGTAAATGGTGTAGGCTACTCCAAATTTAGAAGCTTGTTTCAGATCAACTGCCCCCAATAAAAAGGCATGAGCTTGTTCTTCTGTAATTTTCCCCTTACGATAGAGATTTTTAATATTTTCTAGTTCAATATTTTGAAAAGATTCGCTAATATAAGCAGGGTCTGTTATTTGTTTCTCAGGACTTCCAAGAATTGTTTGGACAAGAGCAGCCGTATATCCTTCATAATCCGGCGTCTGGACAAAAATATGATCGCTATTTCTAGAGTAGGCTACTTTTAAGTTCCCTGTTGCATAAATCTTATCTTTTGGAGCTTCTTGAGCATTTTTTGGGAGCCCTTCGGTTGTGACGATGTCAGAAGTGGTCTCCGTAGTAGTTGAGGGAGAGCTAGAGGAATTACCTGAGCTAGTTGAGCGACTCGGGTGGCTAGAACGACTCGAGCTACTTTTTTTAGTGTTTTTCTTTTTTGAGCTGGTAGTAGTTGGTTCTTTTTTAAAGTTGATCTTAAGGTCCGGCACACAGGCTGATAGAAAAAGAAGAGACAGCAAGAGTGTGAAGAAAAGAGGGAGTGTTTGTTTTTTCATCATGTTCCTTTCGATAAGCTGATTGATTTTCTATTCTATCATAAAAAGGGTAACAAAAAAAGGTCAGGAAGAAATCCTGCCTTTATTTGTTATTATGGATGCCCCCCTCCAGGTCCACCGCCTTGAGGTCCGCCACCACCTGGAGCCCCACCGCCTCCAGGCATGGAGTTGACAATTTCCGTTTGTTTTTCACCGTTGATATAGATGTCTCCGCCAGTGTAGGTAGCAGTACCATCAAAGTCGAATCCAGATTGTCCCGTTAATTTAATGGTTCCTCCGGTAACGGTGATATTTCCATTCGAATCAATTGGATCGGTATCGCCTTGGCCAACTTCAACGTTGAGTGTTCCACCATTCATGGTGAAGAAAATTTCATCTTGGTTGGCATTAGCATTGGCTGCATTGACACCATCATCGGTTGCATAGATGGTGATATCACCACCGTTGATGGTGATCGATTTTCCTTCGAGACCTTCGACAGACTCTGTTACCTCATAGGTTCCGCTATCGATGACCAGATCACCAGAAGCATGGATGCCATCGTCTCCTGCAGTGATGGTCATTTTGTTATCTGAAAGATACATGGTTCCGACCGAAGTATCGTCATCGTTATCTACCTTGACGGCATCTTCATCTGCATCGATGGTCATGGTCGTGCCAGTGATATTGAGTTCATCATTGACGTTGAAGGCATCTCCAACAGCCGTGATCTTATAGGTTCCACCTGTGATGTGGAGGGTATCATTGGCCTTAATCCCGTTGTTCTTCTTGGCATCAATGTTGAGTGTACCTGAACCATTGATGGTAAGGTCGCCTTTAGAGAAAATGACCGCATCGGCATCTTCATCATTATTTGAACTTGAATCAGATAGGGTATTGGTCGTGCCCTCCGCTAGAGTCAGGTAAACATGCCCTGCTTTTGTAGCAGAGATTGGGGCGTTGGTGTTGGTCATGGAAACACCTTTCAAGATGATGTGGACATCATCTGAGTCACCTGCTTCAACCTTGATTTGAACCCCATCGGATTCACCAGAGATGACATAGGTTCCGGCCTTCGAGATGGTCACGGTGGATCCAGAAACGGCTACCCCGTCCCCTGAAACAGTTGCAGAAGATCCAGACAGTTTGACAGTAGAAGCTGTACTTTCGTCGTAAGACGTGTCCTTGTCCTTATCTGTAAAATAGTTGGAGCTATCCGTTTTACTATTTGAAGTAGAAGTAGCGGTTGTTTGAGCAGTATTGCTTTTTGTAGCTGATTGTGATGATGCCTGGGTGCAAGCTGTCAGTAAGGTGAGGGTTGCGGCCCCCGTTAATAAGAATTTCCATTTGTTTGATTTCATGAGCTTTTCCTCTCGTTCCATTGATATGCTCCTAGTCTAAAGTTGCTAGCTGAAAGTTTCCTAAAGTTTTTCTGAAAGGAACCTTAACTTTAGTTTTCTTTAAGTTTGGCTTAATGACCAGTTAAGAAAGTCCCATTAAACTAAAAAGCAGGTAAATCGTATTCATACTTACTGAAGGTTAGAAACAATAGATCCCCCTTAAAGGAGAAGAAACATGAAAAAAACAATTGAGACAAGTTTCAAACGAATCGAAACAAAATATATCGTCGCAAAAGATGACGTGAAGGACTTGATCAAAGACTTAAAAGAATACGTCGTAGAAGATGATTACCCAACTTCAACCATTTCAAACATTTATTTTGATACGGAAAATTTTGATGTCATTCAAGATGCTCTTGCCAAACAACACCGCCGTGAAAAAATTCGGATGCGGACTTATATAGAAAAACCTCAAGCAGACAGTCCAGTATTTCTAGAGGTGAAGTCAAAAGATGAAGAAGGAATTGGCCATAAATTCCGTCTAGTCGCCACTTCGCAAGCCATTATCAACTTGATGACAGATGGGAAAGTAGATCATCAGATACAAGATCCAGACTTAGTGCAAGAGATTCAGAGATTGCGCAAACGTTATGGTCATCGATTGGAACCACGGATGTTCATTTATTATGATCGTTTGTCTCTCAAAGAAAAGAAATCCATTCAGGGTTATCCTTATCAGAAGATTCGCGTGACAATCGATCAAAACTTAGTCTTTCGAGACCAGGCTGTTAGCCTTTTTGATGGGAAGAAAGGAGAACCTCTACTAGAGGATGACTTCGTGATCATGGAAATTAAGGCTCCTGGCCAAGAACCTAAATGGCTAAAGGATATTCTAGAGAAGTACGGACTGGTCAAACAGAAATTTTCAAAATATAGCTGTGCTTATCATAAATCACAAGGCTTGGATTATGCCCCAAGACCAGTTCAAGAAACGGTAGGTGCTGCCTATGTCTAATCTATTTGATTCTATTTTTAATAATGCTACAGCAACAGTGGATCCCTTGCGCTTACTGCTGGCCCTTTTGGTCAGCCTCTTTCTAGGGATGGCCCTATCTTGGACCTATAAATACCGAACACTTTACACTCGAGAGTTTGTCATTAGTTTGACCTTGCTTCCTTCTATGATGACCTTAGTGATCTTTTTGGTCAATGGAAGTTTGGGAACCTCGATTGCAGTGGCAGGGACCTTTAGTTTGATCCGTTTCCGGTCAGCTACGAGTGGTTCGAGAGAGTTGATTGCGATTTTTCTTGCCATGATTATAGGATTGGCGGCAGGTTCGGGCTATCTTTTATTGGCCATTTTATCAACCCTTTCTTTACTAGGAGTGTGGCTGGTATTAGAGAACAAACAGAGTAAGGCAGACCATCAACGGCGCCGTCATTTGACCATAACTGTCTCAAAACAAGATTCTGTTGCAGAACAAATCAGCCAGTTGTTGGACCAAAGTTGTTCAGAAATTGACTTTATTTCTGTCACAACGGCCCAAGCTGGAGAACAACTGACCTTGAACTATGAGGTAAATATGAAATCAAACATCGATGATTTTGGCCTTGCCAATCTATTGATTAGCGAGATTGAAAATTGTGATGTCGCTCTGACAAAGAAAGCGAAGAAAAGAAAGAATCTATAACGGCTATCCTACTTTAGGATAGTTTTTTAGGGTTTTAAGAACTTTTTAAGAAAAAGTGGTATACTGTTTCTAAAAAATTGAAGGAATCCCTTATGAAAAAGACTGCTATTTTTGAAGATGTCGTCTCTATTATGACCCATGATTCATCTACCATCAAGGATCGAAAAGGATGCGATCCAGAGCCTTTTCGAGAAAACATTACAGATGATATGACAGATGATGCCTTTCTCTATCAAGTTAAGACTTACCTAGCTAGTTTTGGGGTGATCGGGCATGTTTCCTTTCGAGATAAAAAGGCCAGTCAAAAAGGGTTTCTTTTGAGAATAAATGGACAGAAACTGTATGTTGAGGAAGCTAATGAAGATACGGGTCTTCAAGTAGGAGATCAGATCCTAGGTTTGGATGGAAGTGACTTGGATCAGATAGCTTCTCTTCATAAAGACTATTTTATCAGCAAGACCCCTGAAAGACACTACCGAGAATGGGCAGATTTGGTCTCTCAGTCAACGAGTGTCACCCTGCTTCGAGAAGGGATAGAAAAGACCATTAAAGTAGTACCCAGTCGAGAACCGATCCAGGATCATATCTTTTGGAAACGATTAGACGATGAGATTCTTTATCTTCGTCTGGATAACTTTATGGATGAGAGAGCTATTAGTCGGGTATATCAAGAGTGTTTACCTATGATGACGGAAGTCAAGTTTCTTATCATTGATATCCGACAGAACGGCGGAGGGACAGATTCTTTATATTTCCCTCTATTACATCTAGGTTTAGAGAAGGATCAGGGCTATGAAGGCATTGATTGGGATGATGATGGCATGGAAATTCTCTACACGGAGCGTAATGTTGATCTGCGCTTGAAAGACTTTGAGGACTGGATGCAACAGGAAGAAATTAGTCCTGAAACAGCTAAACTGCTTGAAGATATGAAAGAGGATTTGCTTCGCCATCGGGGAAAAGGTTATGTAGCATATAAGGGAGAAGGCGAGGAATTTTTCCCAGAGGTCAGAGGAAGTCTCTATCCTGAACAGATCTTTATCTTATCAGATATTTATTGTGCTTCATCTGGGGATAACTTTGTTCAGATGATGAAGCAGTTTAAGAAGGTAACGGTGGTGGGTCGACCAACTCTTGGGATTCTAGACTACTCTAATTGTTGTACAGTTGATTATGGCAATTTTTGTTTAATGTTTCCCACCTCTCGCTGTTTAAGCGTGGATAAAGGGAAAGGGATGACGGATCAGGGTGTTCTACCCGATATAGAGATTCCTTGGACACCTAGCCATTTCGAGAGAGATGTGGATCTGGACAAGTGTCTGGAGTTGATTCGTCAGGGGAATGTTAAATAAAACAGGATTTCAATCAGAAAAACTGATTAAAGAAAAAAATCCTTTGGTTAGAAGGGATAAATGTCTGAAATGATAACGTTTTCTACGACATTCTCACTATGTTTAAAATTGCTTACTTGGTATAAAAAATGGTAAAATAGTGAGTAACAATCAAAATGAAGAGTGAAACTTATGAAACATAAAACACTTTATAAATTTATCGGGCAGACGGTCTTGTATTTCGCCATTTTCCTAGCCCTACTTTATTTCTTTAGTTACCTTGGTCAAGGTCAGGGTGGCTTTATCTACAACGAATTTTAGAAAAGGAGACTCCTAGCCGTGTCAAACCAACCAATTACTGATATGATCGAGACAATTGAACGTTATGCGCAACTACAACCAGACTATCCTGTCTACAATGTCCTTGGTGAGGAGCATACCTATGGCCAATTGAAGGCTGATTCAGATAGCTTGGCTGCCCACATCGACCAAATGGGACTTCCTGAAAAGTCACCTGTAGTGGTCTTTGGTGGTCAAGAATATGAAATGTTAGCAACCTTTGTGGCCTTGACAAAATCTGGCCATGCCTATATCCCAATTGATAGCCACTCTGCCTTGGAGCGCGTGTCTGCCATTGTTGAAGTAGCAGAGCCAAGCTTGATTATTGCCATCAATGAATTTCCATTGGAAAACCCAGCTGCTCCAATCATGTCCTTGGAGCAAGTGCGTGAAGCTTATGCGGCTCAGCATGCCTATGACTTGAAACATCCGGTCAAAGGGGATGATAACTACTACATCATCTTTACCTCAGGGACAACCGGGAAACCAAAAGGGGTGCAAATTTCGCACGATAACTTGCTCAGTTTTACCAACTGGATGATTACGGACAAGGAATTTGCAACGCCAGAGCGTCCGCAAATGTTGGCACAACCGCCTTATTCCTTTGACTTGTCTGTCATGTACTGGGCACCGACCTTGGCTCTTGGAGGAACCCTTTTTGCTCTTCCATCAGCCATTACTCAAGACTTCAAACAACTCTTTGCGACCATCTTTTCTCTTCCGATTGCGATCTGGACTTCGACACCATCTTTTGCAGATATGGCCATGTTGTCTGAAGATTTCAATGCTGAAAAGATGCCAGGGATCACCCATTTCTACTTTGATGGGGAAGAGTTGACCGTTAAAACCGCTCAGAAATTGCGCGAGCGTTTCCCAAATGCACGCATCATCAATGCCTACGGCCCAACGGAAGCAACTGTTGCTTTGTCGGCAGTAGCAATCACAGATGAGATGTTAGCGACTTTGAAACGTCTGCCAATTGGTTACACCAAAGAAGATTCTCCAACCTTCATCATTGATGAGGCAGGCAACAAATTGCCAAATGGTGAGCAAGGGGAAATCATCGTGTCTGGACCAGCCGTTTCAAAAGGTTATATGAATAATCCAGAGAAAACAGCAGAAGCCTTCTTCGAATTTGAAGGCCTTCCAGCCTACCATACAGGAGATGTCGGAACCATGACGGATGAAGGTCTCCTTCTCTATGGTGGACGGATGGACTTCCAAATCAAATTTAACGGTTATCGTATCGAGCTAGAGGATGTCTCTCAAAACTTGAACAAATCGAAGTATATTGACTCAGCAGTCGCTGTACCGCGTTATAATAAAGATCACAAGGTCCAAAATCTCTTGGCCTATGTCATCTTAAAAGAGGGCGTCAAAGAACAATTTGAGCGCGAAATTGATATCACGAAAGCCATTAAGGAAGATTTAGAAAACATCATGATGTCTTATATGATGCCTTCAAAATTCCTCTATCGTGACAGCCTGCCATTAACACCAAACGGGAAAATCGACATCAAAGGGTTGATTAGCGAGGTTAACAACCGATGATCGAGTTTTTGAAACAGCTCCCTCATTTAGAACACTATGGAACACCGATCTATTTTATCTACCTCATTCTAGCTTTTTTGCCGATCTTTGTGGGCCTCTTTTTCAAAAAGAGATTTCCGGTCTATGAAGGACTGGTGAGTCTGATCTTTATCATTTTGATGCTGACAGGTTCGAATCTCAAGCAAATTTATGCCCTGCTCTTTTACGTAGTCTGGCAAATCTTGATTGTGTATTCCTACAAGATCTATCGTCAAAAAGCGGACAATAAGTGGATTTTCTATCTTCATTCCTTCTTGTCTGTCTTGCCCCTGATCTTTGTTAAGGTAGAGCCAGCGATCAAGAATGGGCACCAATCCTTGTTTGGATTTTTAGGGATTTCGTATTTAACCTTCCGGGCTGTCGGAATGATCATCGAAATGCGAGATGGTGTCTTGAAAGAATTCACACTCTGGGAATTCTTACGCTTTATGCTCTTTATGCCGACCTTCTCAAGTGGGCCGATTGATCGTTTCAAACGTTTTAATGAGGATTATAAAACCATTCCTGAGCGTGAAGAATTATTGGATATGTTGGAGCAAGCTGTTAAGTATATCATGTATGGCTTCCTTTATAAATTTATCCTAGCTCATATTTTTGGCCACTTATTGTTAGGACATGTGCAGACCTATGCCTTGTCTCAAGGTGGATTCTTCAATATCGGAACGCTGGGAGTCATGTATGTCTATGGCTTTGACCTTTTCTTTGACTTTGCGGGCTATTCGATGTTTGCTTTAGCAGCTTCCAATCTGATGGGAATTAAAAGTCCCATCAACTTTGATCGTCCCTTTAAATCACGTGACTTAAAGGAATTCTGGAATCGTTGGCATATGAGTTTATCTTTCTGGTTCCGTGATTTTGTCTTTATGCGTCTCGTGATGGTATTGATGCGCAATAAAGTATTCAAGAGCCGAATTACCACCTCAAATGTTGCCTATATTATCAATATGTTGGTCATGGGCTTCTGGCACGGGGTGACCTGGTACTACATCGCTTATGGGCTCTTCCATGGGCTTGGACTGGTCATCAATGATGCTTGGATTCGTAAGAAAAAGACCATCAATAAAGAAAGAAAAGCAAAAGGATTGGATCCTATACCGGACAATCGTTGGACCAAAGCTTTAGGGATCTTTATCACCTTTAACACAGTGATGCTGTCCTTCCTGATTTTCTCAGGATTCTTGGATCAACAATGGTTTCCAAAATTGAAATAAAAGGAGAATAGAAAAATGGATGTAAAATCACAAGTAATTGAAATTATTGACGAATTGTTTATGGAAGATGTCTCAGACATGATGGATGAGGATCTCTTTGATGCGGGTGTCCTTGATAGTATGGGAACAGTCGAATTGATTGTGGAATTGGAAAATCGCTTTGGCATCCGTGTTCCTGTATCTGAATTTGGACGCGATGATTGGAATACTGCGAACAAGATCGTAGAAGGTGTAACGGAGCTTCAGAATGCTTAAGCGTTTGTGGCTGATTTTAGGGCCCGTATTTTGCGCGCTCCTCATGGTAGCAGCTTTATTATTCTTTTATCCAATCAATCATAAGCACAACTATACCGAAGAGAAAAAAGCTGCGGTTAGTCTGAATGCAGAAGGATTCAAGAGTCGTACAAAGAAACAAGAAGCACTTTCTGATCCACAGCATCGCTTTGTGCCTTATTTTGGTTCCAGTGAGTGGTTGCGTTTTGATGTGGTGCATCCAGCAGTTTTGGCTGAAAAATATGACCGCAATTACAGACCCTACTTTTTAGGAGAACGTGGTGCGGCTTCTTTGAACCAGTATTTTGGGATGCAACAGATTTTGCCAGAACTCAAGGACAATACAGCTGTTTATGTGGTTTCTCCGCAATGGTTCACCAAGAAGGGCTATGATTCCTCTGCCTTTCAACAATTCTTTAATAGCGATCAGTTGAATAGCTTTATTGCCAATCACCAACAGGATGCTGCATCCCAGTATGCTGCAAAGCGTCTGTTACAACAGTATCCAAATGTCGCCTTTCAAAGTGTTGTAACGAACATTTCTCAAGGAAAGAAAATTTCCAGATTTGATCAGTCTTTGAACCAGCTTGTTTCCCACCTTGTCCAACGCGAAGATGCTTTATTTAGTAATCTTGCAACGCGTACAAACGGGAATTACGATAAGAAGGTCAAAAAACGTCTACAAGATTTACCAGATCAATTCTCATATGAGAAATTGGAAGAAATTGCAACGGCTGAAGCAAAAGTCAAAACCAATAACAACGACCTTGGAATCAGCAATCATTTTTACAATACTCGTTTAAAAATGAAGTTGAAGAAACTTAAAGGTTTCCAAAAAAACGAATCCTATGTTCAATCTCCTGAGTACAATGACTTGCAATTGGTTCTAGACCAGTTTGCTAAATCTCGGACCAATGTCATCTTTGTCATTCCTCCAGTTAATGCCAAATGGATGAAATACACAGGCTTGAGCCAAGAAAAATATGAACAGGCTGTTCAAAAGATTCGTTACCAATTGGAAAGTCAAGGATTCACCAATATTGCAGACTTTTCTAAAGATGGTGATCAGCCCTACTTTATGGAAGATACGATTCATATGGGATGGAATGGTTGGCTAGCCTTTGATAAAGCGGTCAATCCCTTTGTCACAAAGGCTGAAAAAGCACCAACTTACCATCTAAATGATCGCTTCTTCAGTAAAGACTGGGCTCAATATAAAGGGACACCAGACGAATTTAAATAATGCTTGATCAAAGGGGGCAGGATCAAATCCTGGCTCCTTGATTTGTGAGGAAAGTGACGAGAAAGTCACAAACGAGCAAGAGAGTTATCCACAGGCTGTGGGAAACTTCCTTGTAAATGGATGAAAACAAGTCCTGGTGCTGATGACACTTCCTCTTTTGAGGGAGCAAAAGGTGAAAGTTATCCACATTTTTGTGGATAAGTGATAAAAAACAGTGGATAAGTCAGCTGGTTTGTGAAAAGGAGAATAGTGTGAAAAAAATTTGGTTTTACGCAATCGTTCAGGGAATTGTGATCTTTTTTATTGTGGGTGGCATGACCTATGTACTTAGGGGAGATTTCTTTTTCCGCTACCTATCCCCTATTTTTGGACTAGCAGCAGCTGTCTTGCGATTTGGGACGGCGACTTTAATGAAGGTGCTAGCACCCACTCTCTACGATGATCCCAAAAAGAAAGAAGAGAGCCACGATAACTAAAGAAGTTGGTGACTGAAAAAGTTGAACTAAAGGCCACTTTCTGCTGGTCTTTATGGTAAAATAGAAGGAAGAATATTAGTTTGGAGATTAATTAGAAATGAAACGTTCAATGTATGCTGGACGTGTTCGTGAAGAACACATTGGAACTCGTATTACCTTGAAAGGATGGGTTAGCCGTCGTCGTGACTTGGGTGGTTTGATCTTTATCGATCTACGCGACCGCGAAGGAATCATGCAATTGGTGATCAATCCAGAAACAGTTAGTGCAGAAGTAATGGCTACAGCTGAAAGCATCCGTAGTGAATATGTTGTAGAAGTGACAGGTCTTGTAGAAGCTCGTGAACAAGCTAATCCAAACTTGCCTACAGGAGCAGTAGAACTCAAAGTGGAAGCTATTACGGTTCTCAATACTGCAAAAACTACACCATTTGAAATCAAGGACGGAATTGAAGCCAATGATGATACCCGTCTTCGTTACCGCTACTTAGACCTTCGTCGTCCTGAGATGTTGGAAAACCTCAAACTCCGTGCAAAAGTAACCCATTCAATCCGCAATTACTTGGATGAATTAGAATTTATTGATGTGGAAACACCGTTTCTTTCTAAGTCAACTCCAGAAGGAGCGCGTGACTACTTGGTTCCTTCCCGTGTCAATAAGGGTCATTTCTATGCCCTTCCACAAAGTCCTCAGATTACAAAACAATTGTTGATGAATGCCGGTTTTGATCGCTATTATCAAATCGTGAAGTGTTTCCGTGATGAGGATTTACGGGGAGACCGTCAACCTGAGTTTACACAGGTCGACTTGGAAACTTCTTTCTTGAGTGATCAAGAAATCCAAGATATCACAGAAGGCTTGATTGCACGTGTCATGAAAGAAACCAAGGGAATTGAAGTAACACTCCCATTCCCACGGATGAATTATGATGACGCGATGGCCTTGTATGGTTCAGATAAACCAGATACACGTTTTGAAATGTTGCTCCAAGACTTGACAGAGCTTGTCAAGGGTGTAGACTTCAAAGTCTTCTCAGAAGCTCCAGCAGTTAAGGCGATTGTTGTCAAAGGTGCAGCGGATCATTACTCTCGTAAAGACATCGATAAATTGACAGAAGTTGCGAAGCAATACGGTGCAAAAGGTCTTGCTTGGGTGAAATATGCTGAGGGTACTTTGAACGGTCCTGTTGCGAAGTTCTTGACAGACTTGACAAGTGACTTGACAGCTGCTTTACAGTTAGAAGACAAAGATCTAGTTCTCTTTGTAGCAGATACTCTTGAAGTAGCCAATGCAACGCTTGGTGCTTTGCGTGTTCGTCTTGCGAAAGAGCTTGACTTGATTGACAACAATCAATACAACTTCCTTTGGGTAGTGGATTGGCCAATGTTTGAATGGTCTGAAGAAGAAGGCCGTTATATGTCTGCTCACCATCCATTTACACTCCCACAAGCTGAAACAGAGCATGAATTGGAAGGAGATCTTTCAAAAGTTCGAGCAATTGCCTATGATATCGTCTTAAATGGCTATGAATTAGGTGGAGGAAGCCTACGGATTAATCATAAAGATTTACAAGAACGGATGTTTAAGGCACTTGGATTTACAAAAGAAGCTGCCAATGAACAATTTGGTTTCTTGTTGGAAGCAATGGATTATGGTTTCCCACCACATGGAGGATTGGCGATTGGTTTGGACCGCTTCGTGATGCTTCTTGCAGGTGAAGATAATATTCGGGAAGTCATTGCCTTTCCTAAGAATAACAAGGCGACAGATCCAATGACACAAGCTCCTTCTGTCGTTTCTGAAAAGCAATTGGATGAGTTAAATCTTCAAGTAGAAGTAGCAGAGCAAGAATAGGACAAGAGAGAAAAGGGAGAGTCTAGGAATCAGTTGCTCTAAGATTTTCCTTTTCTTCTAATCGATGGATTGAAAATGAAAAAAATTCGCTTTCATAAGCTATTTCGCTATCATGTGCGGCGACTAGCTTATAACATTAAATTATTGCGCGTGCTGAAGAGCATCTCCCGTGAGAAATACGATGAAAAAGTGTCAGCTTCCTTGCTGTATGGTTTTCTATCAGCGATTGCCGTCAACTTCTTCTTTCAACCAGGACATGTATACTCCAGCGGTGCAACAGGTCTAGCTCAGATTTTATCTGTTCTGAGCCAACGCTTTATTGGCTTTACGATTCCCGTTTCCTTGACCTTTTATGCCATCAATATCCCTTTGATGATTGTGGCTTGGTATCAAATTGGCCATAAATTTACCATCTTTACCTTTATTACGGTTTCGATGAGTTCCCTCTTTATTCAGTTCGTGCCAGTGATTACGTTGACCAACGATCCGATCATGAATGCCCTATTTGGTGGGGTTGTCATGGGAACAGGGATTGGTTTTGCTCTTCGGAACAACATTTCCAGTGGAGGAACGGATATTGTTAGTTTGACGATTCGAAAACGGACAGGAAAGAATGTCGGCAGTATCTCCTTTTTGGTCAATGGGACCATCATGTTGATTGCTGGTCTGACCTTTGGTTGGAAGTATGCTCTTTACTCTATGATTACCATCTTCGTATCGAGTCGAGTAACGGATGCTGTCTTTACCAAGCAAAAACGGATGCAGGCAATGATCGTAACGAGCCAGCCAGATGCCATTATTGAAAAGATTCATAAAAAATTGCATCGTGGGGCAACCATTATCCACAATGCAGAAGGAACCTATAACCATCAGGAAAAAGCGGTTCTGTTGACAGTTATTACGCGTGCAGAGTTTAATGAATTCAAATATATTATGAAAAAAGCTGATCCTCAGGCTTTTATCACCATTTCAGAAAACGTTCATATCATTGGACGCTTTGTAGAAACAGAAGAATAAAAATAAAGGTCACCACATTGTGGTGACCTTTATTTTGTTGATTCAGTTTCATGGAGAAGGAGCCAACTATGGGGAGGAATAGAAAGTTCCTTTCCTTTAGGAATAGGCGCTTGGAGGTTGGCATGAGGATAGGCAAATAACAGCTGACTATCACTCGGATGTTGATAGGTCTGTTCTTGATCACCGATATTGACAAGAATCGTTATTTTTTCACGATCTTTCTCAATCGTGTAGATTAAATGATGATCAGACAACCATTTGACATCACAGTAGTCGCGAATCTCTTGCCCTTTTTTCAAACGAAGGAGTGTCTGTGATTTCCGATAAGCAATCAATTCTTCAAGAAAAGCAATTTCTTCTTGGCAGTTTGGAAGGGATGTCCAGTCCAATTGGTTGAGACTATCTGGCAAGTTATAGGTGTTGTCTTCGAGCCCTTTTGTGCGATAAAATTCTTGACCAGCATGGATAAACGGCACTCCTTGAGCTAGTAACACTAAATGAAGAGCTAATCGTGAGAGAGCTTTTCGATCTTCTAGACGAATCTCTTCCTTTTCAAATTGGAAATAATCAAAAACAGTTGCATTGTCGTGGCATTCGACGTACTGAATGGCTTGTTGAGGTTGGGTGAAATGAGCAGGCCCTAGCTTCCCGACATTCGCCGTTAGAATGTTAGCGAAATCATTCGCAGAATGTTGACTCTCACGACGGTGACCAGCTACAAGTGTTCTCTTGATCGTATCCCGGAAGTTATCACTGAAAAAGCCAAAGGCTGGTAATCGTTTCGAATTATATTGGTGAGCGAGCTGATCTTCAGAGAGGCCTGTATCCATCTTCCACCCTTCCCCATAGAGATAGATGTTAGGATAGATTTCACGGAGTTCTTCTGCAATCTCTGTCATGGTTTGAATGTCTAGGATTCCCATCAAATCAAAGCGGAAACCATCAAAGCCGTAGAGGGAAACCCATTGTTTGAGAGATTGCTTGATATACTGTCTCACCATGGAGCGCTCACTTGCCACGTCATTTCCGCAGAAGGTTCCATTGGTCCGCTCTCCCTCTGCATTATAGCGGTAGAAATAACCAGGAACGATCTGTTCAAAAGCGTACTCATCTGCTTGGTAGACGTGATTGTAGACTACATCCATGATGACACTCAGATTGGCCCGGTGATAGGTGTCAATGGTGTCTTGGAGCTCTAGGATTCGTGCATAAGGATCGTTAGGATCACTCGCATAGCTGCCTTCTGGAACATTGTATTGAACAGGATCATAACCCCAGTTGTAGGCTTTCCATTGATTCTCTTCATCAACACTACCGAAATCATAGACAGGAAGTAACTGTACATGGGTAATGCCAAGTTTTTGAAGGTAATCAAATCCAAGGATCTGACCATTGAGTTGAGGCGATTCTGTCAACCCTTTAAACTTACCAGGGTGTTTAAAGCCGGCCTCTTTTTGGACAGAGAAGTCCCGAACGCTCATCTCGTAGATGATTGCTTCTGTCGGGTCTAATTGACGAGCAGCACGTGTGATAGGACGTGTAATCTTCTTCCGGTCGATGACCAAGCTGTCTCCAGAGTTGGCCAAAGAGGATAGAGCATAGGGATCGTGAATCCGACGTTCTAGGCCATTGACACGAAATTCATAGTGGTAGGCAGCTCCTTCCCAATCCCCTTTGAGCAAGAGTTTCCAGACACCGTTTTCTGTACGTGTCATCGGATAGATCTGATCTTCGATATGGAGGGTCACATCTTGCGAAATCGGTGCCCAGAATTTAAATTGCGTCTGATTTGGTGTGTAAAAACTTCCTAAATCTTCTCCACTATAGGTGAAGGTTTGATCGAAAATGGGTTTGCGAACGATGTTTCGATAGTGGAGTATAGAAGAATTTCCAGTAGCATCGTAGATGGTGTACTCTTCTCCGAGTTCAAGTGGAATAGGGCTTAAGAAATAGTCTCCTGTGTCAGTCGCTGCACTTGACGTTTTGACAGGGATTAAGGCAAGATGACCTTGGTTCGTTTTCAAATAAAAAGGAAGGATATGCTCCTCTCCCTTTTGGATACGAATGAGGTCTTGGTCATCTAAATAAGCAGTAAATGTAGACATAGAGACTCCTAGAGTTTCGTAATGGTATGGTCAATCAATTGACGGTAGCAAACGGTTTTTCCTTCTTTGTGATCCTTGATAATTTGTAGAATTGTCCGAACAGACTCACGTCCGAGTTCCACTGCATTGATGTCAATATAGGCTTCAATATCGAGTCGTGGCTTAATCGAATCAAAGGAAATAATCGGGATTGTCAGCTGGTGTTCTAATAGGTATTGGCGCACCCCTTCAGCAACGAGAATATCGGTTGTCATGATGGCATCTAACTCTGCTAGGGGAAGGCTCTCCATCATTTGATAAGAATTGTCTTCCAACATAAAACCAAATGAGAAATGAACCAGTTTTTCATCGAGAGGAATCCCTGCTTTTTGGAGGGCTTCTTTATAACCTTCGTAGCGGTCTTGAGATACGAACAGTTCTTTGTTTCCCCCGATAAAAGCAATTTTTCGGTAGTTTTGTTGAATGAAATAATCCGTCGCATCAAATGCAGCCTTGATATTATCATTATCCACTAGCGATACAAAAGGTGAAGCTGCCTTTCCGAGAATGAGGAAGGGGAACTTGTCTTTGATCGCAAATTCAACGAGGGGATCATTCGGGTTGGAATAAAGGAAAATCAAACCATCTACACGATTTCCGTAGATGAGTTGTTTGAGGTTGTCGAGCCGCCGTTCTTCATTTTGCCCCGTACAGATTTGGATGGCATAATCATTGTCTGACGCGATCTGGGTAATCCCTCTTAAAACAGTTGGAAAGAAAGGATTCTGATAGAAGACGTCACTATCGACTGGAAGGACTAAAGCAATGACTTGACTAGATTGGCTGACAAGACTACGAGCATTAAGATTGGGATGGTAGTCCAGCTCGACCATGGCCTCACGGACGCGTTTTTTTGTTTCATCACTAATCGTGGATTTATTTTGGATGACGCGCGTGACAGTAGAAGGCGCGACGCCAGCGAGTTTCGCAACATCTTTGATGGTAACACGCATGAGAAAACCTCCTAGCGGTGATAGTCTGGATCACGAAAGTGGGTCTTATAAAATACCATGGCAAGATAGAGTACAAATAAGACATTTTGGATCATGATCATCGTAGTAAATACTTGATGGAATAGTAAACTGATGAAGACACTCAGTAAAATAGGGAGTCCCAAGCAATTCAGAATACAATTGAAACATTCCTTGAAAGTTTGTAGTGAAAAGAGTCGAGATTTTCGTGTCAAGTAGAGGAAGAAAGATGCCCCTACGATGAGAATCAAATAATTGACTGTCGATAAGAAGCCAGAGAAAATCACGAGAAAGAGACTGACAGGGAGTCGATTGTCGCGAAACCAATCGCTAGAGATAGCTTGAGTGAAGCTTTTTTTATCCCGAAGGCTCTCTTGATTAATAGTCTGGTATGAGACTGTAGCGAGTTCTTTATTCTCTTTTGAGATAATCAATTGTTTGCGATCAAAATGGAGTGTTAACTCCTTGCCTTCACTAGCCTTTGCCTCTTGGCCTAAGATAACCTGTCCTTTTGAAGTCTTGTGTACAGGGTTAGTCCCTGTATAGGTGAGCTCTTGGTCTTTGATCACGACGTGTTCTTGGATATCTTTCATAACGTCTGTTGATAAAGGATCAAACACATCGCTGACAAAGGTTGTCAAAGGATAGGTTTTGAGTTGAGCATTTTGCAGAGCCACAGGTAATAGTGTGATAGAGATTAGAAAGAAAGAAGTAAAAATCATTTGGAACCAGCTCAGTTTTTTGCGGTTTGCAAAAGAAGAGCGGAAATTGAAGATACTTGCGAAATAATTAAAAGGATAGGGCATAAGATGACCTTTCTAAATATAAGAGTATCAGAAATGCAAAGAGAAATCTCTTTGCATTGATTTTATTCTTAACGAAGGGTAGTAAAGCATCCACCATACTACCCTCAACTTAAAAATAAAATGTGCTTGAAATAAGATTCTATTTTATCCTTTATCTCCACCAGCTGTCAAGCCTGAAACAAAGTTCTTTTGTAGGAAGAAGAATAAGATACAGATTGGAACCGCGATCAAAATAGCACCGGCTGCAAAGAAGGCGATTTTTTGATTTTTTTGGTCACTGATAAAGGTTTGAAGACCAACGGCTACCGTATAGTTCACTTCGTCACGAAGCAAGAATTTAGACAAGATATAGTCTCCGAAAGGCCCCATGAAAGCCCAAAGTGCTTGAACGGCAATCATTGGACGAACAAGAGGAAGGACGATTTGCCAGAAGCGACGGAAGTGTCCAGCTCCATCCAATTTCGCAGATTCATCGAGGGAAATTGGAACAGTATCAAAGTATCCCTTCATCAACCAGGCATTCATTGGAATACCACCACCAACATAAAGGAAGATCAAGAACCAAGGTTGGTTCAAGGCATTCAGCATCAAAGCCATAACGAAGAAGGCTGTGAGGGCTGCCATGGTTGGGACCATTTGAATAATCAAGAAGAAGACCAAACTTTGTTTACGCGCCAAGAAATTGTAACGGCTGTATGCGTAACCTGCGAAGGTAACGATACTTGTTTGTACAATCATGGTGATAATGGCGATAACCAAGGTGTTCATATACCAAGTGCCATAATGGGTTTCAGAGAAAAGTTTTGAGAAGTTATCAAAACTAAGATTGCCACTAAAATCAAGTGTAAAGGCACTGACATTCCCTGATTTGAAGGCTGATAGAACCGTAATCAACAATGGATAAATGATAACGATTGAAAGAACCACCATGTACAGGTAAGTCAAGAAATGATTGAGGCGGCGTTTAAATTGAACTGAATTTTTCATTTTATACATCCTCCATATCAAATGCATGTAGTTTCTTGAAGGCAACCATAGAGATTGAGATCACAATCACAGAGATAATCAAGGTTACCGCTGCAGCCATTGAATATTGAGGAGAAGAATTGGTTGTCAACTTGTAGATCCATGAGATCAAGATATCTGTAGATCCGGCGTTTCCTCCGACAGAACCAGGTCCCCCATCGTTAAACAAGTAAATGATGGAGAAGTTATTAAAGTTGAAGGTATATTGACTGATCAAAGTTGGAGCTGCAACAGCCATAATCATTGGGAAAGTGATGCTGCGGAATTTTTGCCAACCGTTGGCACCATCAATATAAGCAGCTTCGTAAAGATCGTTTGGAATAGATTGAAGAATCCCTAAAGTCAAGACGTAGATGTAAGGGAAGCCGAGCCAACCTTGCATCATAATCAAAGCAATTTTTGTCCAGGTAGGATCTGTTTTCCAAGGAATCAAAACGCCATCTAAGAATGGGAAGATCTTCGCAAACAATGGGATAACTTGTGCATTGATAGCACCGACACTATCGTTAAACATATTTGAGAAAGTTAGGATCGTGATGAAGGCTGGAACAGCCCAAGGAAGCAAGAAGATAACCCCAAAGATTCGTTTTCCTTTTACGAATGGTTGGTTTGCAACAATAGCGGTCAAGATACCGAGTACGATTTGAAGAGTAGAAGCTGCGAGGGCCCAAATCAAGGTCCAGCCAAGAACCGATGTGAAGGCTGAGCGGAAGGTACTCAAGGTCCACATATTAGTGAAGTTTTGGAACCCGATCCAATCAAGCAAGGTTGTTGGAGCGGTATGTTTGAAGTCGTAGTTGGTAAAGGCGATCATCAAAGTTACTAAAACTGGGAAGATAATCGCAAATGTCATAGCAATGTATGAAGGAATAATCAATAAATATGGGAAGCCATTTTCATAGATGGCTTGAACCATTTCTTTCAAGGTTTTTGGAACGGCAATCCCGTTGTTGATGCGTTTAGCAACTGTTCCAGCATCCTTAATATTTAAGGCATAAAATAGGAAGTAAACAACAGTGATGATCAAGTGGAAGGCGCCACGAATCAAGATAAAGAGAGAATTATCTTGTCCACGGACGGTTCCAAGTGTAACCAATTTCGCTAATTCTCCAGCTCCAATTCCTAGGAAATAGGCGAGAAAGAGAATGGTTACGGCAAGAAAAATATAGCCTTTGGTTTTTTGTTTGTTATAAATTTGCCCAAGACCCGGGATCAAAGAGAGCCACATAGCCTTTTTAGGGTTTTGTTCTGTAGTCATTCAAATCTCCTTATAATGTCCTTGCTAGAGAGCAAGAAGACAAGTCAGACAGTAAGTTGTGCTTGAAAATTGAACATAAGAGGTTGGGACTTTGTCTCCAACCTCTTACTCACACCTAAAAACTGTCTTATTTGCTACCGAATTTTTGTTCGATGGTTTCTTTAATCAATTTCACTGCATCGTCAGCAGATGCTTTTGCAGATTTTTTACCACTTACAGCATCGAAAAGCATAGTAGCAGCTGGATCCCAAACAGCACTCATTTCTGAGATATTTGGCATTGGTTGAGCATTCTTGAATTGATCAACAACGGCAGTTGTCAATTCATCGTTTTTGCTAACCGCATATTTACGAGCTTCTGTGTTGGCAGGAACTTCATTGGTCTTGTCAAACAAAGCTTTTTGTTGATCAGTACTTGTCAAGAAGTCAATGAATTTTTGAGCGCCATCAAGGTTTTTCGCACCTGCAGGGATAACCCAAGCTTTACCACCACCAAAGGCAGAGTATTGTTTTCCGTTTGGAAGAGTTGGAATCGTTGCGACACCGTAGTTTACTTTAGCTTCTTTCAATGAAGCAGCTTTCCAAGGACCATCGATGATAGCAGCTGTTTTACCTTCTTGGAATTGTGTTTGGATGAAGTTAGCAGCACCTTTTGTATCTTGCAAACCTTTTGGCCATTTAGCATACCAAGTTTTTGCATATTCGATACCATCGATAGAACCTTGGTTGTTCAATCCAATATCTTTAGGATCTGTACCGTCTTTACCAAACACATAACCGCCGTTACCTGAAAGTAAACCGTAAGTGTAGTAGAAGTTTGTCCAGTCAGCTAAGAAGGCAGTTGTTTTACCAGGTTCGCTAGCGAAGTCGTACTTGCTATCTTTTGCAAGATTTTCAAGATCACCAAATGTTTTTGGAGCTTCGCTTACAAGATCTTTGTTATAGTAGAGAACCAATGTTTCGATGACAGCAGGTGCACCGTAAACTTTACCACCGTTTGTTACAAGAGCTTCAGTTGTTTTATCTGTATGGCTATCTTTGTTTAATGTCACTTCAGCCAATTGACCATCGCTACCAAGACCACCTACACGGTCGTATGGAGCCATCATTACGTCTGGAGCTTTTTTAGATTGGTTATCAAGAGAAAGGTTATCCAATCCACCAAGAGCATCACCAGTCTTGATGTTAACTTTTACGCCATTTTCTTTTTCAAAAGCTTTTGCAGCTTCTTCAACATAAGATTTGTAGCCTTTGTCTACATAGACGTTGATTTCTTTACTTGCCTCAGAAGAACCTGATGAGCTATTGCTACAAGCAGCAAGTAAGAAGCCGGCAAAACCAACTGTACCAAGTACAGCAGCACTACGTAAAATTGTACGTTTCATGATTTATTCCTCCTAAAGAATAAAAAAAGATAATAATTAGAAACCGTTTTAGACAAACGTTTTCCTAAAACGTCTTAAGTATATCACAAGGCGAAAACGTTTGCAAGTAGTTTTAAACAATTTTTTTAAAAATATTTTAATTCCGAACTTTCTTCTATAAAATGCATCAAATTTGTTGACATTAGCCAAAGGAAAGAATACACTAAGGGGGTGAGGACATTCTGAAAAAAGTTAAAAAAGTTTTTAAGAAATCCCTTGCAGAAAATAGGGAAAAAGTTTATAATAACATGGTACGCAAACGTTTTCGCAAAAATTGCGTAAACTGAGTTGCGCCTGTTCGATTTTTAACAAAGAGTAGAGCCGCTTGAGAGCTGGATACGACTCTGCAACGATACCCATACCGTGCACCGAATCGCAGGCTTCAAAGAAATAAAAAAAGGTGGTAACCCATGAAAAAACGTCAAAGTGGTGTTTTGATGCACATTTCTTCCCTTCCTGGACAATACGGGATCGGATCATTCGGTCAATCAGCATATGATTTTGTTGATTTCCTCGTTCGGACCAAGCAACGTTACTGGCAAATCTTGCCGCTTGGTACAACTAGTTATGGAGATTCTCCATACCAATCTTTCTCAGCTTTTGCTGGGAACACTCATTTTATTGATTTCGATCTTTTGATTGAACGAGGTTTGTTGACAGAAGCAGATCTTAAAGGAGTGGACTTTGGTCAAGATCCTACTCAAGTGGATTATGCAAAGGTTTTCGAACAACGTCGTCCGCTACTTGAAAAAGCCGTTGCGAACTTCTTGAAATCAGGTGATCAAAAAGAATTCCAAGCCTTTTGCGAAGCCAATGCTTCTTGGTTGGAGCTCTTCGCAGAATACATGGCTATTAAAGAACACTTTGATTTGAAAGCTTGGACAGAGTGGCCAGATGCAGCTATTCGTGCGCGTGAGCCAAAAGCTTTGGCTAAATACCGTGAAGAATTGGCTGATCAATTGACTTACCATCGTGTAACTCAATTCTTCTTCTTCCAACAATGGTTGGCCTTGAAAGCTTATGCCAACGACCACCACATTGAAATTGTGGGAGATATGCCAATCTATGTAGCGGAAGATTCAAGTGACATGTGGGCTAATCCTCATCTCTTCAAAACAGATGAAAACGGAAAAGCAACTTGCATTGCAGGATGCCCGCCAGATGAGTTCTCAGCAACTGGTCAACTTTGGGGGAACCCAATCTATGACTGGGAAGCAATGGACAAAGATGGCTACCAATGGTGGATTGAACGCTTGCGTGAAAGCTTCAAGATCTATGACATCGTTCGGATCGACCACTTCCGTGGTTTCGAATCATACTGGGAAATCCCTGCTGGTTCTGAAACTGCAGCACCAGGTAAATGGGTCAAAGGTCCTGGCTACAAACTCTTTGCAGCCGTGAAGGAAGAGCTCGGTGATTTGAACATCATCGCTGAGGACCTTGGCTTTATGACGGATGAAGTTATTGAGCTTCGCGAACGTACTGGTTTCCCAGGAATGAAGATTCTTCAATTCGCCTTCAATCCTGACGATGAAAGTATCGATAGCCCTCACTTGGCACCAAACAACTCTGTGATGTACACTGGAACACATGATAACAACACAGTTCTTGGATGGTACCGCAATGAAATCGACGATCCAACTCGTGAGTATCTTGCTCGTTATACCAACCGGAAAGAGTACGAATCTGTACCGCATGCTATGCTTCGCACCGTCTTTGCTTCCGTCAGCTTCATGGCGATTGCTACGATGCAAGACTTGCTTGAGTTAGATGGCTCAGCTCGGATGAACTTCCCATCTACTCTCGGTGGTAACTGGTCATGGCGAATGACAGCGGATCAATTGACTCCAGCTGTCGAGCAAGAATTGCTTGATTTCACTACGATCTATCGTCGTGAAAACAAAGACTTGAAAAAAGAAGTTAAGAAAGCAAAAAAATAATCTTTCCCCCCTATTAAAATTGTTGAAACAAAGGAGACTCCCAACATGGAATCATTACAAAAATATGTGATTGATCATCATCAAAAAACAATTGCTGAATGTTCAAATGAAGAATTGTACATTGCCTTGCTAAATTACACGAAGCAAGCAAGCGCTCAAAAGAAAATCAATACTGGTAAGAAAAAAGTTTACTACATCTCAGCTGAGTTCTTGATCGGTAAACTCTTGTCTAACAACTTGATCAACTTGGGTCTTTACGACGATGTTAAAAAAGAATTGTCAGATGCTGGTAAAGACTTGATCGAAGTAGAAGAAGTGGAATTGGAACCATCACTTGGTAACGGTGGTTTGGGACGTTTGGCAGCCTGCTTTATCGACTCTATTTCAAGCCTTGGTTTGACAGGGGATGGGGTTGGTTTGAACTACCACTTTGGTTTGTTCCAACAAGTATTTAAAAACAACCAACAAGAAACGATTCCAAACGCATGGTTGACTGACCAAAGCTGGCTCGTTCGTTCAAGTCGTAGCTACAAAGTGCCATTTGCACACTTCACATTGACTTCTACCCTTTATGATATCGATGTCCCTGGTTACAAGATTGATACCAAGAACCGTTTGCGTTTGTTCGACTTGGATTCAGTTGATTCATCTATTATTGAAGATGGTATTAACTTTGACAAGACAGATATCGCTCGCAACTTGACCCTCTTCTTGTACCCAGATGATAGTAACCGTCAAGGGGAATTGCTCCGTATCTTCCAACAATATTTCATGGTTTCAAACGGTGCACAATTGATCATCGATGAAGCCATCGAAAAAGGAAGCAACTTGCACGACCTTGCTGACTACGCAGTTGTCCAAATCAACGATACTCACCCATCAATGGTCATCCCTGAATTGATCCGTCTTTTGACAGAACGTGGTATTGGAATGGATGAAGCCATCTCTATCGTTCGTAGCATGACGGCTTACACTAACCACACAATCCTTGCAGAAGCCCTTGAAAAATGGCCACTTGAATTCTTGCAAGAAGTGGTTCCTCACTTGGTTCCAATCATTGAAGAATTGGACCGCCGTGTTCGCGCTGAATACAAAGATCCAGCTGTTCAAATCATCGATGAGAATGATCGCGTACACATGGCGCACATGGATATCCACTATGGATTTAGCGTAAACGGGGTAGCAGCACTTCACACAGAAATCTTGAAGAATTCTGAGTTGAAGGCCTTCTACGACATTTACCCTGAAAAATTCAACAACAAAACAAACGGTATCACATTCCGTCGTTGGCTCATGCATGCCAACCCAACCTTGTCACACTACTTGGATGATATCCTCGGACGTGACTGGCACCATGACGCATCTAAATTGGAAGACCTTCTTTCTTATGAAGATAAAGATGCAGTCAAAGCAAAATTGGAAAACATCAAGTCTCACAACAAACGGAAATTGGCTCGTTTCTTGAAAGACCATCAAGGTGTGGAAATCAATCCTAACTCTATCTTTGATACCCAAATCAAACGTCTCCACGAATACAAACGTCAACAAATGAACGCTTTGTATGTGATCCACAAATACTTGGACATCAAAGCTGGAAATATCCCTGCTCGCCCAATCACTGTTCTCTTTGGTGGTAAAGCAGCTCCTGCCTACACCATTGCACAAGATATTATCCACTTGATCCTTTGCTTGTCTGAAGTGATTGCAAACGATCCAGCAGTAGCTCCACACTTGCAAGTCGTTATGGTAGAAAACTACAACGTGACTGCTGCAAGCTACTTGATTCCAGCTAGCGATATTTCTGAGCAAATCTCCCTTGCTTCTAAGGAAGCTTCAGGTACTGGTAACATGAAATTCATGTTGAATGGTGCGTTAACACTTGGTACTATGGATGGAGCAAACGTGGAAATCGCTGAATTGGTTGGACGTGACAACATCTACATCTTCGGTGAAGATTCAGAAACTGTAATCGATCTATATGAGAAATCAGCATACAAATCAGCGGACTTCTATGAACGTGAAGCTATCAAACCATTGGTAGACTTCATTATCAGCGATGCCGTTCTTGCAGTTGGTAACAAGGAACGCTTGACTCGTCTTCACAAGGAATTGATCAACAAAGACTGGTTCATGACTCTTCTTGACTTGGAAGACTACATTGTAACCAAAGAACGCATGTTGGCTGATTACGAAGACCGTGATGCATGGTTGGATCAAGTTATCGTAAACATTGCTAAAGCAGGATTCTTCTCATCTGACCGTACGATCGCTCAGTACAATGAAGATATCTGGCACTTAAACTAATCATTAGTTGTTAGACCAAGGTCCATAAGACCTTGGTCTTTTTCATTACTTCTCATTTGGGAGAAGAAATGGAGCTAGTTTAGGGAATGGACACTCTGCAAAAAGTGTTGTTTTTTTGAATTTTGCAACCCCTAAAGGGAAAAAATTACATAATTTTTATTTCAGTCTTCAAATCTAATTTATTGGTATAAAAAAATACTTCCCTTTAAAAAGCCTTTCGGTGAAATTTATAAAAAGAGAAAGTGTCTTAAAAACCCTTGAAAATAAAGGATTTTTTCACAGGCGTTTGCATATATTTTCAACTAAAGATGGGGAAGGCAAGGAAAGTTTGGGGATTCAAGTTGTTATATATTTAAAGTAAAATAAAAAATTAAATTGACAAATATATAAAAATGGTTGATTGTGATACAATGAAGTTAACTGGAAGTAGCATATTTTTGCCTCTACAGTGAGATTTTTTTAAACAAAAAAGGAGAGTTTTGAAAATGAAAAGCTATCGTGAACATGTTTCGAAGCAGGAAAAATTTTCAATTCGTAAGTTATCAGTCGGTGTTGTTTCATTGGCCATCGCTGGATTGGCTACTGTTAATACCTACGGAGCAGAAGTGAAAGCAGATGAAGCAACAGCGCCTGCAACTGAAGCGACTACTACGGATACAGCAACAAGCGATGCAGCTGTTTCAACAAGTTCTAAGTTGACATCTACAACTGTGACAGAAGGAAATAAAACAGTTACGACGACTTATGTAGAATCACCAGAACTTGAAAAAGCCAAAGCAGATGCAGTTACAGAAGGTGTGACCGTTACAGAAGAAGCTGAAAAAGTCCAACCATCTATCGCAGCAGCAGAAGCAGATAACAAAGCCCAAACAGCTGAAATCAACACAGTCGTTGAAAACTACAAAAAGGCCAAAGCTGAGTATGAAGCAAAATTAGCTGAACAAAAGCAAGTAGAAGCTGAAAATGCTAAAGCAAAGGCTGACTACGATCAAGCTAATACAAAATACCAGAATGATTTATTAGCATATCAGACTCAAAAGGCTGAATATGAAAAAGCTAAAGCTTCTTATGAAGAATCCCAAAAAGCATATGAAGAAGCTTTAGCAGCATATAAAGCAGCTTCTACTTCAACTTCAAGTAAAGACTCTGATGCCTATAAACTAGTTAAGGAGCAATACGAAGCTGCAAAAGCAACTTATGAAACTAGTAAAGCTAAATACGAAACAGATGCAGCAAAATATGCTGATAATGAGTTGAGTTTTGCGGATGCAACAGCGTCGTACAATACTGCAAAAACTTCTTATGACGCAGCACTTGCCCAGTATAATGAAGCTAAAGTTCAATATGATAAGGAATTAGAATCATACGAATCTAAAAAAGCAGAGTTTGAAAAAAATAAACTTGCTCAAGCAGCTGCTGAGAAAAAATTCGATCAACAAACTAAAGAATATACTGCAGCTGAAAAACAATACCAACAAGATCTAGCAGCATATAATGAAGCTAAGACAGCATACGAAACTGCTCTAGAGGCTTATAACGCTGCGACATCTACTGGTGGGACAGATTCGGCGGAATATGCTGCGCTGAAAGCTAAATATGAAGCAGATAAATCAGCATATGAAACTGCAAAAGCAAAATATGATGTAGATGCTGAAAATTATAATGATAAGAAAACATCATATGAAACAGCCAAGGCTAGTTATGATTCAACTAAAACAGCATACGATGTTGCAAAATCAAGTTATGATGTTGCAAAAGCTCAGTATGATTCAGAAGTGGCAAAATATAACAAAGCTACTGAAGAATATAATAAGGCGGTATCAGATTATCAAAAAGCACAAGAACAATATGCAAAAGATAAATTAGAATATGATACGGCTGCAACTTCTTATGCTAAAGCAAATAATGAATACGATACAGTAGTAAACAAATTTAAAAAAGTCAAAGAAGAAATTAAAGCAATCTACAAAGATGCAACAGTTAATATTGTAGAAAGTAATACGATTGAAGAAGATGAAGAAAAAGAAGTAGAAAAAGACAAAGACGGAAAACCTACTAAGAAACTTACTGACAAAGCTAAAGATTTAACAGCTGCAAAAAACTTATATAAAAATAATAAATCTCAGTATGAGGAAGATAAGAAAGCATTTGAGGAAGCAAAAGCTAAGTACGCTGCAAACGAAATTGAGTTTGTGGCTGTAAAAGCAGCTTATGATAAAGCAAAATCAAGTTATGATGCTGTGAATGAACAATATGCAAAACTTTATCAAGCGAAACTTGCAAGTATTGAAACCGCTTTGGCTCAATACAAAAATGCTAAAGAAGCGTATGAAAAATATATGACTGACAATGGTTTCAAAGAGCTGAAAGATGTTGAAACTGTTCAAGATTTGACCTTCCAACGTGAAGGTGGTGCTATTCATACCATTGACGGCATTAGTACTTACCTCACTCGTGAAGCTCAAGAACGTTTGAATACAAGCAATGTTCATCAGTATGATTCTAATAAATTGGAAGCTTCAGATATTGTAGCGACTAGTCCTTGGGCCAATAATGAAACTGAGTACATTCAAGTGAAAGAAGGCGATAAATTTGTCGTTACTTATGATAACTTGAATCAGTCCAGCATGCGTGAAAATACGGATATGCATCCAATCAAACGCGTGATTTATCGTTATGAGATTTTGAGTCTTCCATCAAAGGATGGGAAGGGAATTGCAGCAGTAAGTAATGACCCAACTGTAACACTAACAGTCGGTGCTTCAACAGATCAAACCAAAGATCAAACCAAAGATCAAATCAAACCGGTTAAAGTTGCTGTCGATATCGAATTTTACGATGAAAATGGCAATAAGTTTGATTTGACCCAACACAATGCGATTGTAGCGTTGAACTCTCTCAACCACTGGACAGGTGCTTCTTATGTAGATAGTGGAGATAAACCTCGTGCCCTTACAGTAGAAGCTAAAGATAAAAATGGGAATACTGTTCGTGGGACTTGGAATCCATATCCAGATGAGAAATCATCAATGAGCATTGAAAACAATGAAGTGAAGGTTAAAACAGGAAAGGCTGACTTTGGTACGGCTGATGTCACGATTTCTGCTGAAAACCCAATTAAGATTGTCACTCAAAAATATGGTTATGTAGAAGTTGAGAAAGATAAGTGGATTCCTGGTACGACCCCTGAGAAGGAAGAAGTAACAGATGCGTTAACTGTGAATGCTTCGGGTTCAGGAAGTGTGCATTCTATTGGTACAGAAGAATTTACTTTTGAAGGTAAGGATGATGTTCTTGGCTCATACAAAGTAGATGCCACTACAGGTCAAATTACGTTCACACCTAAGAAGAAATTTGAAAACGTGGAACACCAAGAGTCTGTAAATATTGGAAATAATAAATATATTCAAATTCCAAACTCAAGTGTTTCTTATGATTCTGCTACTAAAGAGGTAACATCTGAAAAAGATAACCAATACGTTGAACATGGTGCCGTCTTTAATGGGGAATCTTCAGCGACTCTTCGTGGTTGGGATGATCCATCTTCTCCATACCTCTACTACGGTGGAGCAGGATTGAAGATGTCTGATGGTCACCTAGTCTTTACTGCTAAAGGTGCTAATGCGGCTAAACAACCTACGGTTTATTGGTTTGCAATCAACTCAAATGTTGGTCTTCCAAAAAATCCAGGTTCATTTGTCATTCCGCCAGCCCCAGTTGCTCCAGTTGCTCCAGTAGAGCCAAAATTAAATGAAGAAAAACCAACATTGCCTACTCCGTTGAGTCCGGTTTCTCCTATCGCACCAGTAAAACCTGTGAAAGAGGAAATTGAAAAAATTAAAGAACCGACCCCACCAACACCAGTCGCACCGGTTTCTCCAGTTTCTCCAATTGAACCAAAAGCCCCTGAGCAACCAAAATACAAAACAATTCCTAAAACTGAGGAACCTCAATCAGCTGAAGTGAAATGGCATAAGAATAAAGTGGTAACGGAAACAGATATTCCAACCCCACCAACGCCAGTTCCTCCAACTCCACCAACTCCATACAACCCACCAACACCAATTGTTCCACCTACACCAATCGTTCCACCAACTCCAGAGGTTCCAACCGAACCAACTCCTGAAGTTCCGGAACAGCCTGTACAACCTGCGCAACCACAAACACCTGCGCTTCCAAATACAGGTACAGAAAGCTCAACTGCAGCTGTTCTTGCAGGTGCGATGGCTGGATTGCTTGGATTGGGTCTTGCACGCAAGAAAAAAGAAGATTAATTCTTGTTTCTTTCGTTCATTCATCTAAATAAAGAAAGTCAGAGGGCAAGTCCTTCTGGCTTTTTTGATGGAGTGATGACCAAATAGTTGAGAAATAGAACAGAATAGTTTTTGGATAAGGAGAGGAAATGGCTTTTATAGACCAAATCGTGTCCAAATGAAGCAGAATAGAAATGGATGACACAAGAAGAAGAGAATGAGGTATACTGGTGGTGTTCGAATGAAAGTTTATAGGACTCCGTTATATCTCTAATCATTCCAATGATACAGTTGCGATGGCTTTTCATCTTTTGCACACATTATTTTCCAAATGAATTTCATTTGAACGTATCAGTAATCAGGCAAGTGCTTCCACGGTTTTGAGGTGCTTGCCTTTCTATCTGTATCGCGATATAATAGGGTGTAAGAAATGAAAAGGAGTTTGTATGAAAAAGAAACCTATCTATCTTTACATCTTGTTATTTTTCTCTACGGTTGGAACCCTAACATCAGCTGTCTCAACCTTTGGAGCTTCAAAGAGCTTTGAGCTGACAGATGATTTTGCTAAACAACTTGGTTTAACAACGGCTCAAGACAAGGCTGACTATGTGACATATTATGAGAAATCAGCCCAACTCAATCAGTCTCCACTAGCCTTTTTATTTGTATCCCTGGTTCTGATTGCCTTACTGGCAACTTTCTATTTCCTCTTTATGAAGCAGGATCTGTTAACAGCCCATTATACTTATATGGGACAGATTTTGTTAAGTCAAGCCTTCTCTTTTTATAATTATTTTGCAGGACGTCCGCTATTGGCTAGTTTTTCAAACCAAGCACTTCGTCAACGATATCTGGCATCTTCGTCCATTGCTTTGTTACTCTTGACTGCTTTATCTCTTCTCTTCCTTGGAATTGTTTTGTATAAAACCTTGCGTTTGAGAAAAGCTCAAGCTACGGCATAATAGATAAGTTTGAATGGAGCTCTCTTAGAGGATAAGAGAGCTTCTTGATTGGAGAAAAAAGATGAAAGTATCCTTTGTTTATATTAGTCTGAGTGGGAATACAGAGAGTTTTGTCCGCCGTTTAAGTGACTATTTGCTGGAAGCCCATCCCGGACTTGAAATCGAGAAAGTTCATGTGAAAGACCTGGTCAAAGAGGGCCAGCCCTTCTTTGAAATGACCAATCCTTTTATTACTTTTTTGCCAACCTATTTGGAGGGTGGAAATGGTGTTGACAACGGCGATGTGGAAATTTTGACGACAGATGTTGCGGATTTTATTGCTTACGGAGACAACGCCAGCAAGTGCTTAGGAGTGGTTGGATCAGGCAATCGGAATTTTAACAATCAATATTGTTTAACCGCTAAGCAGTACAGCCAACGCTTTGGTTTCCCTATGTTAGCCGATTTTGAAATGCGGGGGATGTTGGGAGATATTAAAAAAGTAGCCGCTATTGTAGAAGAGTTGTATCATCTTTAAAA